>NZ_WFYD01000042.1 GCF_015490265.1 Sulfurivirga sp.
AAAGTTGTAGCCGCCCAGCTGGCCGGTGATGTCCACCACCTCGCCGACGAAGAACAGGCCGGGCACCTCACGGGCCATCATGGTGCGGCCGGAGAGCGCCTCGGTCGCCACACCGCCGAGGGTCACCTCGGCCCGATCATAGCCGGCGGTGGCCTCCGGCCACAGGGTCCAGCGGGTCATGTTCGACGCCAGCTGACGCACCGCCGCGTCGGTCAGCGTATCCAGCCGTTCAGGCCAGTTTTCCCGTGCGATCCACACCTGCGCGAACCGGCGCGGCAGGCGCCGTTTGAGCCAGGCGTGGAGACTCCCTCCCTGCCGCTTGAGCGCCAGCAGCGTCTCCTCCAGCGCCTCGCCCGGAAACAGGTTCAGCTCGACGGGCCGCCCTTCCCGCCACACATTGGAAATCTGCAGAATGCCCGGCCCGCTCAGGCCGAAGTGGGTCAGCAGCACCGGCTCCTCGAAGCTGACGCCCTCGCAGCGCACCTCCGCCGCCAGAGACAGCCCGCTGAGCGCACCGTAGTGACGACGCCAGCGCGCGTTCATCACCAGCGGCACCAGCCCCGGACGGGTTTTTGTCACCGGCAGGCCGAACTGACGCGCCATGCGATAGCCGAAATCCGACGCGCGCAGCTTGGGCCAGGAGAGCGCGCCGGTGGCCACCACCAGCGACTCGCAGCGCCACAGTTCGCCGCCGGCGCGCACCTCGAAGCCGCCTTCCCGCCGTCTGACCGACTCCACGGTGGTGTTCTGCCGCCGTTCCACCCCGGCCCAGTCGCATTCGGTCAGCAGCATGCGGGTGATGTCGCTGGCACGGTGGCGGCAGTAGAGGCGGCCGTGCTCACGCTGCTCATACTCGATGCCGTGGCGCTCCACCAGGGCGATGAAATCCTCATTGGTGTAGCGGGCCAGCGCCGAACGGGCGAAATCCCGGTTGGCGCCGTAGTAGTGCTCCGCGCCTACATTGAGGTTGGTGAAGTTGCACCTGCCACCGCCGGAAACGCGGATCTTGGCGGCCGGTTTGGGGGCATGGTCCAGCACGGTGACGCGCCGGCCCCGGTAGCCGGCGGTCGCGGCGCACATCAGCCCGGCCGCGCCGGCGCCGATGATGAGCACATCAGTCTTCTTCAACCGTCACTCCGCGGCGGCGCGCCTCGTCCACGATCTCCCGCAGGCCGGCTTCCGCCGCTTCCGGCAGGCCCTCCACCCCCAGTTCGATGCTGCGCCGGCCGTCCGGTTCCAGCCGCGGCAGGGAGAACAGGCGCAGGTCGGGATGGCGACGCTCGAACGCCTCCATGAAGTCGATCCACTCCGCCTCGCTGGTGTCCCGCAGGCGGGCCACCCGCTCCACCCGTCGGGGCTGACGCAGGTCGGCGTAGTATTCGTCCAGCAGCCAGGCCGTCATAGGCTGCGCCATCTGGGGAAAACCGGGCATGAAATGGTGATGGCCGCCGCCGGGCAGCTCCAGCAGACTGAAACCGGGCACATTGTTGACGGGGTTGGGAATCAGGCGTGCCCCTTCGGGCAGGTCGGCCATGCGCACCCGATGGGGAAAGGCATCTTCGCCGAACTGTTCGACAATGCGCGCCTCTGCTTCCTGATGGCGCATCAGCGGTCGGCCGGCGGCACGGGCGGCGCACTGGCGGGTGCGGTCATCAGGGGTGGCGCCGATGCCACCGTGGCAGAAGACGATGGCCGGACGGGCCATGGTCTCCCGCAGCGTCTCGGTCAGACGGGCCGGATCATCCCCCACCATGCGCACCCAGTCCACCTTGAGCCCACGCGGTTTGAGCGAGGCGGCCAGATTGGCCAGATGCCGGTCCTGCCGTCGGCCGGAGAGAATCTCGTCACCGATGACGATCAGTCCGATTTCCTGCACGGTGTGCCTCCGCATGCGAACAACGCCATGGCATCAGCCCATGACGAACGGATTGGGAAATGCGCCCGACGTGGGCTCATGATGGAATTTCTGGCATTATAGCGAACCATGACTCCACCGATCGTGCTCACCCTGGCCGGCTTCGACCCTGGCGGTGGCGCCGGCGTGCTGGCCGACGCCAAGGCCATTCACGCCCATGGCGGCTACGCCGTGGCCGTGATCACCGCCCAGACGGTGCAGAACACCCGGGGCGTGTTTCAGGTGCGCCCGGAACCGGCCGATCTGGTGGCCGCCCAGCTGGACGCCCTGTGGGACGACCTGCGCCCGCAGGCGGTCAAGATCGGCATGCTGGGCAGCGCAGATCTGGCCGAAGTGGCGCTGGCGCGGCTGGTGGACTTTGACGGCCCCGTGGTGGTGGATCCGGTGCTCAGAAGCAGCAGCGGCCACCCTCTGCTGGACGATGTGGACGGCCGCTACCGCGCCCTGCTGCGCCGGGCGACGCTGATCACCCCCAACCTGCCGGAAGCGGCCCGGATTCTTGGAAAAAACCTGCGCTCGGCGGCCGCGCTCTGCGACGAGCTGGTAAAAATGGGGGAGACCCCGTGTCTGCTCAAGGGCGGACACGGCGAGGGAGACAGACTGGAGGACTGGCTGTGCCGGCCGGGTGAGGCGCCGAGGCGTTTCAGTCACGCCCGGCTGTCGACGCGCCACACCCACGGCACCGGCTGCGCGCTCTCCAGCGCCATCGCCACCCGGCTGGCCCATGGAGAGCCGCTGGAAACGGCGGTGGAGACGGCGATCAACTGGCTGCAGCGGCGACTGGCGTCCACGGGCTGGTCGCTGGGCCAGGGCAGCGGCCCCATCGACCTGCTCGGACAGAAGGATTTCAGTCGGTGATGCGTTCCACGGCGGCCTTGGCCTTGTCAGCCGCCTCCGCCGCGCTTTTGGCCGCATCCTGGGCCCGGTCCGCCGCGCCGGTGATGCGATCCCCCCACTCGCTCAGCGTTTCCACCACCCCATGCAGCGCGCCGATGGCGTCGTGGAAGCCGTCACGACTGTCCGGCACGAACATGATGACCGCCGCCATGATCAGCAGCAGCAGAATGATTCCCAGAATGCAACGCATCTTTGTCGTTCTCCTCTCGTTGAGCTTTTTGCCGCATCAGCCGGTATTCCGCCAGCAGCACTTTGTTGACAAGCCGATCCACCACGCTTTCCGCCAGCTGTGACATCGCCTGCTGACGGGCCAGCTTCTCGGTCTCGGCCGTCGCGGCGCTTTCCAGCGCGTATTCGGCGAAAGGCGCCCCATCACCATCGGCCAGCTTGAGGCGCACGGCATAGTGTACGGCAACACCGCCAGCCACGCGATGAGCGCTGTCATCTTGCACTTCATAGAAGACGAAGAGATCCGCCGGTCCGGCACGGTCGCTGAACCCCTCCTGACGCAGCGCGGCGCGCAACAGGCGGGCGAAGGCGGGGCGCCGCTCGATTTCGGTATCCACCTCCACCACCAGCGCCTCATCCAGCGTGCGCAGACGCTCACGCAACATGCGCGCCATGCGGTCGGCCTTGGTCAGACGGCTTTCCGCGTCGAACCGCCACAGCAGCGTGCGCAGCTGCTGACGCTGCAGCAGCAGCGGCCACGCCGGCAGCAGGGCGCGCAGCTGGCGCAGGGTGTTCACCCTGTCCGGCACCCGTTTGAAACGGGCCAGCTTTTCATCCAGCTGCACCACCTGCCGACGCAGCTGCGCCACCCATGCGGCCAGATCCACCTGCGCCTGCAGGTCGAACACGCCCTGTTTCGCCTGCCAGGCCGCCTGCACCACCTGCACCGGCGGGTCGATCTTCAGCGGCTGCCAGCCCATGGCGGCAAGCGCCCGACGCATGAAGGCCGGATGACGGGCCACCTCTTCGTCCACCGGCTTGCGGCTCAGCGCTGTCAGGCGCCGGGAGAGCTGCGCCCTTGCCTCGGCCAGCAGGGCCGCCCGCCGGGCCGCATCCGGTGCCTGCCGTGTCTTGAGCGTCACCCACGCCATCAGCGGCGTTGCCTGCACCACCTGCGCCTCGGGCGCAGCCTGCCGGGTGGGCAGCCAAGGGGCGCAACCTGCGAGCAAGAGCAACATCAGTCCACCTGTGAGCCAGCGCATGGGGATTTTCCGCTCTGTTGATTGCATGGATTTGAATTATAGCCTCAATGATCGAAAAAGCGGTGCGGTGCGCTCAACCGACGCAGACTGTGGAACTGCGGCATGCGGATCAGCCCCAGATCAGCACAGAGCCATTCCGCCGCCAGCGGGGTGGAGAGGAGGCCCCGGGCGCCGTGTCCCAGGGACACCGCCACCCGCGCCACGCCCGGCCACAGGCCGACGATGGGCGTGTGATCCCGCGTGGTGGGGCGCACGCTCACCCGCGCCGACCGCGACTTCAGCGGCGGCAGTGACGGACAGGCCCGCCGCAGCCGTGCCTGGTTTTCCGCCGTGGCGGAAGCGGAAACCTTCAGCCCGAAGGGGTCCTGCTTGACGAACGTGGCGCCACACACCCAGCCCTCGTCCACCGGCACCGTGTAGCCTTCATGCACCCAGGGGTGCGCCATGGGCGCGGCAACGGGCTCGAACAGGTCCACCTGACCGGCCACGGGGCGGATCATGTCCGCCGGGGCCCGCTCCAGCGGCGGCGTCCAGGCGCCGGTGGCCACCACCACCGCGTCGAACCTGTGGCCGGCCACGTCCATCCAACCCCTTTCCGACATTTGAATGCCCTCCACCCGCTGCTGCCGCAGCGTGATGCCCGGGTGTTCCAGCAGCTGCGCCACCCAGCGGGGCGGAGACAGCCAGCCGGCCCACCCGTAACGCCACGCGGGTGGTGCGTTCTCACACAGAGAGGGTGAAGACTCCACGCCATTATGCTCGACAAAACGCCGGGCAAAGCGTTCGAAACGCCACTGCCAGGTCTCCGTCACCGCTACATGGGTCAGCCCTGTGAAGCCGCCTTCATCAGGCGGAAGCCGCTCCAGATGCCACCGCAGGCTTTCCAGCGCCAGCTGATACCAGCGACTGCGCGGGTTCCAGTCCGCGGAGACAAGCGGATGGAACACCCCGGCCCGGTTGCCGGAGGCGCCATGGGCAGGATGCACCGCTTCGAACACGGTCACATGAACTCCCGCTTCGGCGGCACGCCGCGCCACATGAGCGCCGGCCAGCCCGGCGCCAATGACCGCCAGGGTGCGCGGCGGGGACACCCGTTCCTGCCGCGCCGATCCGTTCCACCGACCGCGCAGCATCTCCCGCTTGCGCCCGAAACCGGGCACCTTCTCCACCGTAAAGCCCACCCCCTGCAGCCCGCGCCGCACCACGCCAGCGGCGGTAAAGGTGGCGAAGGTCGCTTCCGGGGCGCTCAGACGCGCCATCTGCTCGAACAGCGGCTCCGTCCACATGTCCGGATTCTTCGCCGGGGCAAACCCGTCCAGATACCAGGCATCCACCGCCACATTCAGGTCAGCCAGCCCTTCGTGCACGTCGCCGAACCACAGCCACAGGTCGATGTTGCGCGCCATGGGCAGCCGGTGCCAGCCCGGCAGCAGCGGCGGGTAATGACGCTGCAGCCGCTCGCACCAGCGAGCCAGTTCAGGCCAGTGGGCATGGGCAAGGCGCAGATCATCCGGCCGCAACGGATATTTCTCGAAACTGACAAGATGCAGATGCGCCTCCGTCGGCGCCCGCTCCGCCCAGGCGGCGCAGGTGAGCAGCATGTTCAGACCGGTGCCGAAGCCGGTCTCGGCAATGACGAAGGTATCCGCCTTTTCAAAGCGTTGCGGCAGACCGTTGTGGCGCAGAAAGACATATTCGCTCTCCGCCGGCCCGCCGGCGCGGGAGAAATAGACATCCCCGAAGGTTTCGGCCACCGGGGTGCCGTCCGCCTGCCAGCGCAGGGCAGCAGGCTTTAGAATGGCAT
>NZ_WFYD01000043.1 GCF_015490265.1 Sulfurivirga sp.
GCATCGAAGCGCCGGGGCGCACCCTTGCGCTGCCGGAACCGTTTGCCCTGCCCGGTGAGGGCGTGACCGTACTGTTCGGCCCTTCCGGCGCCGGCAAGTCCACGCTTGTCGCCGCCCTGACCGGCCTGCTGCCGGCGCCGCCGCTGACCGTGCGCCATGGCGATGCGCTCTGGCAGGCGCCGGGGCATCGCCCGCTGCCGCCTGAGGCCCGTGGGGTAGGGCTGGTGCAGCAGCTGGACCCGCTTTTTGCCCACATGACGGTGGCGGACAACCTGCGCTTTCCGCTGCGCTTTACCCGCCGGCGCTGCTTCACATTCGATCAGGTGGTGGAGGCGCTGGGGCTGGCACCGTGGCTGAACCGCCGTCCGGATCAGCTTTCCGGCGGACAGCGCCAGCGGGTGGCGCTGGGTCGGGCGCTGCTGCGTCAGCCCGACTGGCTGATGCTGGACGAGCCCTTCAGCGCGCTGGATCGGGACAGCCGCAGGGCGCTGGTGCGGTTGCTGCAGCGCAACCTGCCCCGCTGGCAGGTGCCGCTGCTGCTGGTGACCCACGCGCTGGACGAGGTAGAACGGCTGGCGGATCGGGTGGTGTTCGTGGGCGACGGGCAGGTGCGACCGCCGGTGCCTATCACGGCGGCGGTGGCCTCGCCGGAGAGCCCGCTGTTTCAGGCCCATGCGCCGGTCTCCCTGCTGTTCGGCACGGTGGTCATGCCACAGGATGAGCGGGGGCTGGGACAGGTGGCGGTGGGGTCACACATGCTGGCCACCGTACCGCTGGAGGGCTTCGAGACGGGTGAGCCGGTGCGGCTGCGCATTCCTGCCGCGCAGATTCTGCTGGCGAAGCAGCGGCTGGACGAGGTTTCCGCGCTCAATCAGCTGGCGTTGCCCATCGCGGAACGCTGGCAGGCGGGACAGCGGGTGACGGTGCGGCTGATGCTGGACGATCAGGCGCTGCTGGCGACGGTCACCGCCGCCACCGCCGAGCGCATGGGACTGGTGCCGGGCGCCACCGTGTGGGCGGTGATCAAGGCGGTGGGCATTCTGTAGAAACGAAAAAGGCCGCCCGCAGGCGGCCTTTCTCTCTCACGGAAGCGGATCAATCAGCCGTGCTGCACGCCGCCGGGGCCGTGGGCGTGGCCATGTTCCAGTTCTTCGGGCGTGGCGTCGCGTACATCGACGATCTCCACGTCGAAGGTCAGGTCCTGACCGGCCAGCGGGTGGTTGCCGTCCACGGTGATGGTATCGCCGTCCACCTTGGTGACCTCGACGCTGTGTACGCCCTGATCGGACTGGGCTTCGAAGCGCATGCCCACTTCGATGTTGTCCACGCCCTGGAAAAGCTGTCGGGGGACTTCCTGCACCAGCATTTCGTGGCGCTCGCCATAGGCTTCGGCGGCGGGCACGGTGACGGTGAGCTTGTCGCCGGGCTGCTTGCCTTCCAGCGCCTTTTCCAGACCGGGGATGATCTGGCCGTGGCCGTGCAGGTAGGCCAGCGGGTTGCCATTGGAGGCGTCCAGCACCTCGCCCTTGTCGTTCTTGAGGGTGTATTCGATGGTGACGACCTTGTCTTTTTCAACTTGCATGTAGAGCGTTCCTTGCAGAATGGGTCAAACGGGGGGCGCGGTGGGCGCCGTCAAAGTTGCTATCATACCCGCCATGTGCGCTTGCTGAGGGGAAAAACATGCTCTGGGTCAAGATGTTCCACATTCTGTTCGTCATCAGCTGGATGGCGGGCATCTTCTATCTGCCGCGCATCTTCGTGCACTACGCCGAGGGGCAGGCGGCGGGCGAGGATGTGCGCCGGCTGGTGATCATGGCACGCAAGCTGTTCAATTTCATGACGATCATCATGATCCCGGCAGTGGCCACGGGTTTCTGGCTGTGGCTGGGCTGGGGCATCAGCGGCGGCTGGCTGCATGCCAAGCTCACCTTCGTGGCGCTGCTGCTGGGCTATCACTACTGGACGCTGACGCAGGTGCGCCGCATGGAGCAGGATGGGCGGCTGAGTCATGATCACGTCTTCTACCGCTGGATGAACGAGATTCCGCTGCTGCTGCTGGTGGGCATTCTCATCATGGTGGTGATCAAGCCGTTCTGATGCGCGCCGTCGAAGCAGAACTGGACTTTTCGCTGGCACCGAAGACTGCGGCGCCCCTTGAGCTGGCCGAAGGGGTAGCGTGGGCCGCCGACCTGCCGCCGGGGCCGTTCGTACGTCATGACGACGGCTGGCTGGCGCTGGATACCCGGGCCATGACGGTGTGCCGTCACGAGCATGGGCGCTGGCAACGCTGGCCGCTGAAACTCCATGGTGCAGAGCCCCACGCCGATCTTGCGCTGGGGGTGTCACGCACGGGCACGCTGGTGCTGGCCTTCATGGACGAGCGTCACGGTCATTTCCGCTGGCTGCGCCATCTGCGCCGCGCCAGCCGCAACACCCGTTCGCCCATTTTCGTCAGCCGCAGCGAGGATGGCGGGCGCAGCTGGTCGGAACCGGTGATGATTCAGGATGGCTATTCCGGCGCGGTGCGCAGCATGGTGACGCTGCCCGACGGGCGGCTGGTGCTGGCGGTCCAGTATCTGCTGCCTGACCAGGCCCGCTATGTGAGCCTGACCTATTTCTCCGATGACGATGGTCGAAGCTGGCGGGCGAGCAACTGGCTGGATGCGGGTGGGCGCGGTCATCATGACGGGGCCATAGAAGGGTATCTGCTGCCGCTGGATGACAGGCGGCTGTGGTATCTGGTGCGCTCCAATCTGGACCGCTTCTGGCATGCGTATTCATCGGATGGCGGGCAAACCTGGCTGGAAACCCGTCCCGGCTTTGCCGCCAGTTCCAGCCCGGGCGCGCTGCTGCGTCTCTCCGACGGGCGCATCGCGCTGGCGTACAACCCGGTGGGGGAGCACCCGCCCAGACGGGCGGGGGATTTTTCCGAGCGGGCCGCCAGCTGGTATCGGGAAGCGCTGCATCTGGCGCTGTTGGACGAAAAAGGCGAGCGGATTCTGGACGAGCGGCCGGTGGCCCGCTGCGAAGGCGCCTGGCTCAGCTATCCGCACATGGCAGAACCCGCGCCGGGGCGGCTGTGGCTGACCACCCTGCAGAGCGGGCTGCGGCTTGAGATCAATCTTGAGGACCTGTTTTCATGAGCACGACACAACCGACCGTGGGCATCATTTCACTGGGCTGCCCCAAGGCGACGGTGGACTCCGAGCGCATTCTCACCCAGTTGCGCGCCGAGGGCTACCGCCTGACCGACAGCTATGACGATGCGGATGTGGTCATCGTCAACACCTGCGGGTTCATCGACTCGGCGGTGGAGGAGTCGCTGGAAGCCATCGGCGAGGCGCTGGAGGAGAACGGGCGGGTGATCGTCACCGGCTGTCTGGGGGCGAAGCCGGAGCAGATCGAGCGGGTGCATCCGAAGGTGCTGGCCATCACGGGCCCGGCCGCCTACGAGGAGGTGGTGGAACAGGTGCATCAGGCCGCGCCGCCGCCGGAACATGATCCGTTCGTGGATGTGATCCCGCCGGGCGGACTCAAGCTGACGCCACGCCACTACGCCTATGTGAAGATTTCCGAGGGCTGCAACCACCGCTGCACCTTCTGCATCATCCCTTCCATGCGTGGCGATCTGGTCAGCCGGCCGGTGGGCGAGGTGCTGGACGAGGCCCAGAAACTGGTGGAAGCCGGGGTAAAGGAGCTGCTGGTGGTTTCTCAGGACACCGCCGCCTACGGCGTGGATCTGAAGCATCGGCTGGACTTCTGGCAGGGCCGGCCGGTGAAGACGAACATGGTGGGGCTGGCCGAGCAGATGGGGCGGCTGGGCGCCTGGGTGCGGCTGCACTATGTCTATCCCTACCCGAACGTGGAGGAGGTGATCCCGCTGATGCGCGACGGGCTGGTGCTGCCCTATCTGGACATGCCGCTGCAGCACGCTCACCCGCGGGTGCTGAAAGCCATGCGTCGGCCGGGCAATATCGAGCGCCAGCTGGAACGCATCGAGAAGTGGCGTGCCGAGGTGCCGGATCTGACCATGCGCTCCACCTTCATCGTCGGCTTTCCGGGCGAGACGGACGAGGAGTTCGAGGCGCTGCTGGACTTCATCCGCGAGGCGAAGCTGGACCGGGTGGGCTGCTTTCAGTATTCGCCGGTGGAAGGCGCCGTGGCCAATGCGCTGGCGCCACAGGTGCCGGATGAGGTCAAGCAGGAACGCTGGGAGGCCTTCATGGAAACCCAGCAGGCGGTCAGCGCCGAGAAGATGCAGGCCCGCGTCGGTCGGGTGGAGCCGGTCATCATTGACGAGGTGGACGGAGACGGCGCCATCGGTCGCAGCCGTGGCGACGCGCCGGAGATCGACGGGGTGGTGCTGATCCGGGACGGCCATGATCTGGCGCCGGGAGACATCGTGGAGGTGGAGATCGAGGCGGCGGACGCCTACGACCTGTGGGGCTGCCTGGCCAGCGGGCAGGAGAAGCATGGTCATGACCAGTCATGAGGAGAACTGTCTGCGAGCCATTATCCATGGCCGGGTGCAGGGGGTGTTCTTCCGTGCCAGCACGCAGAAGAAGGCCCGGGCGCTGGGGCTGACCGGCTGGGTGCGCAATCTGCCGGACGGCACGGTGGAGGTGCTGGCTGTCGGGCCGCGTCCAGCACTGGAGGCGTTGCTGGACTGGCTCCATGAGGGGCCGCCGCTGGCCCGCGTGGAGCGGGTTGATGCTGCGTGGGCGGTCTGCAGCAAGCATTTTGAGGGTTTTGAGATACTGGCATAGGCCAGAGGAAGGGATTTTTACTCTGTAAAAGGGAGTGATCAGCAGGTAATCTTTTAAAGTTTTTGTTTGAAATGGGGCTGCTGTGTTGCTGTGGTGCTGATCACGCTTTTACTGGGGTTGCTGTGGGGTGTGGCTGTCTGGGCGGCCGAGCCTGCCCGGCTGATGATCGTGCACAGCTATGGCCCGGACAACCCGACGGCCATTCCGCAGGAGACGGGTGTGCTTGAGGCGCTGCGCAAGGCCGGCTGGGTGGAGGGCCGGAATCTGCTGGTGCGTCGCTTTTTCATGGACACCAAGCGGCGCTATGTGACACCGGAGCAGATCGAGCTGCGCGGCTATGAAGCCAAGCGGGCCATTGAGGCCTTCAGTCCGGATGTATTGCTGACCATTGATGACAATGCCTTTCAGTACGCCGCCGTCCATTTCGTGGACACGCCGCTGCCTGTGGTCTTTTCCGGACTCAACTTTCCCATCGACTATTACCGCCGGCGTTTCTGGCTGTTTGAGCATCCTCCCGAGCCACAGCACAATGTGACCGGCGTGTTCGAGCGTCTGCCGCTGGAGCCTTCGCTGGACATTCTGGGGCTGATCCGCCACATGACCGCTGCGGACCGTGCGGTGATCATTACCGACAC
>NZ_WFYD01000044.1 GCF_015490265.1 Sulfurivirga sp.
GTCCCGCCTCGCGCAGGCGCCCCAGCGCCGCGGAGGTCTTGGCCATCTGCATCAGGGAGAACAGCGACTCCTGCATACGGGCGCCGCCGGAGGCAGAGAAGACCACAAAGGGACATTGCAGCTCCAGCGCCTTGTTGACGCCACGGACGAACTTCTCGCCCACCACGGAGCCCATGGAACCGCCCATGAACTTGAACTCGAAGGCGCCGGCGACCATCTGCAGACCTTCCACATCGCCCACCATCATGATCAGCGCGTCCTTCTCGCCGGTGGCCTTCTGGGCCTGACTGATGCGGTCCCTGTACTTCTTCTGGTCGCGGAAACCGAGAATGTCAATGGGGGACACTTCGGCGGCGATCTCCTGCGCCGTACCCGCGTCGAACAGGTGCTTGAGGCGTTCACGCGCGCCGATGCGCATGTGATGGCCGCACTTGGGGCACACATGCAGGTTGCGCTCCAGCTCGGCGCGGTAGAGCACATTCTCACACTTGGGACACTTGACCCACAGCCCCTCCGGAATGGAGCGCTTGCGCTCCGTCGCCCGCTTGATGCTGGGCAGAATGCGATCAAACCAGTTCATGACGACTGCTCCCTGTCAGCCCGGTCCACGCCGGCGCGGAAAGGCGCCAGCGCCTCTTTCAGGCGCGCGGTCACCTGCTCGCAGGGCGCGCCCACCATGGATTCCATCTCTCTGACCAGCGCCGACCCGACGATGACGGCATCGCCCAGTCTGGCCATCTCGTAGGCCCGTTCGCCATCACGGATGCCGAAACCGATGCCCACCGGCCGGTTCATGCGCCGTTTCAGCACGGCCACATGTTCGGCCACGTCCTGCACATCCAGCGCGTCGGCGCCGGTGACCCCCTTGAGGGAGACGTAATAGACGAAGCCGCTACCCTCCGCCTCCACCGCCTGCAGGCGGCTTTCCGGCGTGGTGGGCGCCACCAGAAAGATGCGGTCCAGCCCTTCGGCGGCCAGCGCCTCCAGATAGCCGTCGACGGCCTCCTCCGGCGGCATGTCCACCGTCAGCACGCCATCCACGCCCGCCTCGCGCGCACGCAGGGCGAAGGGCGCATAGCCCATGGCCTCCACCGGATTGTCATAGCCCATCAGCACGATGGGGGTGTCCTGATCCTTCTGCCGGAAGGTCTCCACCATCTCCAGCACCTGCGCCAGCGAGGTGCCGTGGGCCAGCGCCCGCTCGGTGGCCTTCTGGATCACCGGACCGTCCGCCATGGGGTCGGAAAAGGGCACGCCCAGTTCGATCAGGTCGGCGCCCGCCTCCACCAGCGCGTGCATCATGGCGACGGTGCAGTCCGGATGGGGATCGCCCGCGGTGATGTAGGGAATCAGCGCCGTGCGCCCTTCTGCGCGCAGACGGTCGAAGGTTGCTGCAATGCGGCTCATCAGTATTCAAACCCTTCTACGGCGGCCAGGGTCTTCATGTCCTTGTCCCCCCGACCGGACAGATTGACGATCATCATGCGCTCCGCCCCCAGCTCGGGCGCCAGCTTCTTCGCGTACGCCAGCGCGTGGCTGGATTCCAGCGCCGGCAGGATGCCTTCCAGCCGGGTCAGGTCACGGCAGGCGTCCAGCGCCTCCTCGTCGGTCACCGCCACGTAGTTGGCGCGGCCGATGTCCTTCAGCCAGGCGTGCTCCGGTCCCACGCCGGGGTAATCCAGCCCGGCGGAAATGGAGTGAGTGCCGAGGATCTGGCCGTTGTCATCCTGCATCAGATAGGTGCGGTTGCCGTGCAGCACGCCCGGCCGACCGGCGCACAGCGGCGCGGCGTGCTGGCCGGTCTCCAGTCCGTGCCCGGCCGCCTCCACACCGTAGAGGGCCACTTCCTCATCCGGCAGGAACTCATAGAACAGACCGATGGCGTTGGATCCGCCGCCCACACAGGCCACCAGCGCGTCCGGCAGGCGCCCCGTCTTCTCCAGAATCTGCTGCCGGGCCTCGCGACCGATGACCGCCTGGAAGTCGCGCACCATTTCCGGATAGGGGTGCGGACCGGCCACGGTGCCGATGATGTAGAAGGTGTCGTCCACATGGGTGACCCAGTCGCGCATGGCCTCGTTGAGCGCGTCCTTGAGCGTGCGCGTGCCGGAGGTGACCGGCACCACCTCGGCGCCGAGCATCTTCATGCGCGCCACATTGGGGGCCTGACGGGCCACATCGTCCGCGCCCATGTAGACCACGCACTCCAGCCCCAGTCGCGCCGCCACGGTGGCGGAGGCCACGCCGTGCTGGCCGGCGCCGGTCTCGGCGATGATGCGCGTCTTGCCCAGCCTGCGGGCCAGCAGCGCCTGTCCGATGGTGTTGTTCACCTTGTGGGCGCCGGTATGGTTGAGGTCCTCGCGCTTGAGGTAGATCTTCGCCCCGCCCCAGGCCTCGGTCAGCCGCTCGGCGAAATAGAGCGGCGAGGGCCGACCCACATAGTCGCGCAGGTCGGCGTCCAGCTCGGCCCAGAACTGCGGGTCCCGCTTGAGGGTGTGATACTGCTGCTTTAGCTCCTCCAGCGCCGCCATGAGCGTCTCCGGCGCGAAGATGCCGCCGTAAGGGCCGAAATGGCCGCGCGTGTCGGGAAACTGGCTGTAATCAATGGTCATGAATCGGTGTCCGCCCTGTTGACTGCTGCGGTGAATTGAACAATTTTACCTGAATCCTTGATGCCCTTTTCCCTTTCCACGCCCCCGCTGACGTCCACCCCCCAGGGCCGCACCTGACGGATGGCGTCGGCCACATTCCCGGGCGTCAGCCCGCCGGCGAGGATCACCGGCAGGTCGATGTCCGTGCGTGCCAGCGACCAGTCGAATGCCTCGCCGGTGCCGCCGGGTACGCCGGGGCGGAAGGTATCCAGCAGCAGCCCCTGCGCCTCATGGTAGCGCCGGGCCAGCGCGTCCAGATCCGTTTCGGGCTTCATGCGCACCGCCTTGATGAACGGCTGACCGAATCGGGCGCAGAATTCAGGGGGCTCGTTGCCGTGAAACTGGAGCAGATCCAGCGGCACCTCGGTGAGCACGGTTTCCACGAAATCCTCGGCGGGATCCACGAACAGCCCCACGGTGGTGACAAAGGGTGGCAGAACGTCCACCACCTCCCACGCCTCGGCAATATCCACCGCCCTGGGACTTCTGTCATAGAAGACCAGTCCGATGGCGTCCGCCCCCGCCTCGGCAGCGGCAAGGGCGTCCTCAGGGCGGGTGATGCCGCAGATCTTGATGCGCGTTCTCACGATGCACCTCCACATTGCCACACCACGCAGTCGGGCTGCCGTTCAGGAATGGCCAGCGCCGGCGGGTAGATGGCGGTGACGAAATAGAGCCCCTGCGCCGGAGCGGTTTCCGCCGCCTGCGTGCGGTCCCGCAGTGCCAGCAGCTCGCCCATCCAGTTCTCCGGCCGTTCGCCGGTGCCGACGCGGATGAGGCTGCCGACGATATTGCGCACCATGTGGTGCAGAAAGGCGTTGGCGCGGATGTCAACCAGCACCAGCGCCCCCTGCCGGCTCACCCGAATCCACTGCACATTGCGGCGCGGATGCTTCGCCTGACAGCCGGCGGCGCGAAAGCTGGAGAAATCATGCTCGCCGATGAGCGCCTGCGCCGCCCGGTGCATGCGGGAAGCATCCAGCGGGTCTCGCACCGGCGTCACCCGCCCGCGCAGGAGCGCCGAGGGGGTGGTGTCGTTGTAGATGACATAGCGGTACTGGCGGGCCATGGCACTGAAGCGGGCGTCGAAGTCGCCGGCCACCGGCTTCACCCAGCGGATGCGCACATCATCGGGCAGATGGGTATTGGCGCCATCCACCCAGGCACGATCAGGACGGCGGGCGTCGGTGTCGAAGTGCACCACCTGGTTGAGCGCATGCACGCCGGTGTCGGTGCGTCCGGCGCAGCGCACCTGCACCGGTGCCGCGGCGATGCGGGACAGGGCCGTCTCTACCTGCGTCTGCACGGCCCGGCAGTGGTCCTGATGCTGCCAGCCGCAATAGCCGCTGCCGTCATATTCGATGCCCAGCGCGTAGCGCGCCATCCGTCGCAGGCCTTTACAGATATTTCTCGATCAGCAGCTCGGCGATCTGCACCGTGTTGGTGGCCGCGCCCTTGCGCACATTGTCGGCCACCACCCACAGGTTCAGCCCGCGCGGATGGGAGATGTCCTCGCGGATGCGGCCCACATAGACCGGATCGGTATCCGCCGCGTCAATGGCGGTGGGATAGCCGCCTTCGGTGCGCTCATCCACCACCACAACGCCGGGGGCCTTCTCCAGCAGGGCGCGGGCCTCCTCGGCGGTGATCTTGTCACGGGTCTCGATGTGGATCGCCTCGCTGTGGCCATAGAACACCGGCACGCGCACGGCGGTGGGGTTCACCTGAATGGTGTCATCGCCCATGATCTTGCGCGTCTCCCACACCATCTTCATCTCTTCCTTGGTGTAGCCGTTGTCCTGGAAGACGTCGATCTGGGGAATGCAGTTGAAGGCGATCTGCTTGGGATAGACCTTCGCCTCCACCGGTTTCAGGTTGAGCAGGTTGGCCGTCTGGGTGGCCAGCTCCTCAATGGCCTCCTTGCCGGAGCCGGACACCGCCTGATAGGTGGCCACGTTGATGCGCTCGATGCCCACCGCATCGTAGATAGGCTTGAGCGCCACCAGCATCTGAATGGTGGAGCAGTTGGGGTTGGCGATGATGCCGCGGTTTTTGTAGCCGGCCACCGCATCAGGGTTCACCTCCGGCACCACCAGCGGGATGTCGTCGTCGTAGCGGAACTGGGAAGTGTTGTCCACCACCACGCAGCCTGCGGCCGCCGCCCTGGGCGCATAGATTTTGGAGACGCTGGCCCCCGGCGAGAACAGACCGATCTGCGCCTTCGAGAAGTCGAAGGTTTCCATGTCCAGCACCTCCACCCAGCTGCCGTTGAACTCCACCTTCTTGCCGGCGGAGCGGCTGGAGGCCAGCGGATAGAGATTGCGCACCGGGAACTTGCGCTCCTCCAGCACGCGCAGGATGGTCTCACCTACGGCGCCGGTCGCACCGGCCACCGCCACGTCGTACAGCTTCTCTGCCATGTCAAAATCCTCGAAATTGCCTCAAATTCGCTTCAAACCCATGCCTGATGGGGATTTTTCCGAACGTGCCGCAGCGGGCCGCACACGCATCCCGCAAAATTGGGGGAGACCCCGTCAGCGGGAGGCTTTTTCCTCTTCCTCCACCACCGTGGCCACCTGCTCCGGCTGCCGACCCAGCGCGGCCACCCGTTCCGGCGCCACCAGGTTCAGCTCCAGCACGGTGATGTCGCCCGCCTCACCCAGATCCATGCTCTGACCGAGGAAACGCCCACCCTCCTCAATGGTCATGCGTCCGGTGTGCAGCTCACCCCGCACCGTGCCGGCAGCCATGATGTCCAGCTGCTCGCACACCACACGGCCGTCCACCTCGCCATTGACCACCAGATGCTTCGCCTTGACGGCGCCATCAATGCGGCCACGCGGGCCGACGATCACCTCCGCCTCGGAGACCACCAGCCCTTCGACGGTGCCCTCCACATAGAGCGGCCCCTTGAGCCCCTCTATTTCTCCGCGGATGACGCTGCCTTCGGCGATGACGGTGGCGCCAGTTCCCTTACGTACCTGCTGGCCTGATTTGCCAAAGAGTCCCATGGCACTTGCCTCACCTGTTTGAAAATGGAACGGAAGTCCTGCAGCGTCCAGTGGGTGAACGGCCGGGGATCCAGCGCCCGCTGGATGAACGACAGCTGATAATGCAGGTGGGAGCCGGTGGACAGCCCCGTGTTGCCCATCAGGCCGATCACCTGCCCCTTGTGCACCACCTCGCCGTTCTTGACCAGCACCTTGCTCAGATGCCCATACAGGGAGCGGAAGCCGAAGGCGTGATCCAGCAGCACCATCTTGCCGTAACCGCTCGCCTTGTGATAACCGGCATATTCCACCACGCCATCAGCGGTGGCGATCACCTTGTCACCCGTTCTGCCCCGGTAGTCCAGCCCCTTGTGGAACTCCCTGTTTCCCGTGACGGGATGCTTGCGCCAGCCGAAACGGGAGGAGATGCCCACGAAGCGCAGCACCGGATGGCCATTGGGGATCACCTGCAGCAGGTAGCGCTTGGTGCCCGCATCCACATGCACCCGGGCGATGCGCGCCTCCAACGGCAGCTCCGCCGCCGGCGCCGCGCCCAGCATGGCCTCGATGGCCTTGACCGAAGCATCCAGCTGGGCCAGACGCGCCCCCTTCTCTTCCAGCTGGGCACTGAGGGCGTTGTTGCGCTGCTGCAGCGCCGAGAGCATCTGCGCCAGCCGCCCCAGCGTCTGCTCGTAGCGCTGCACGGCCGCCTCGCGGCGCTGATGCAGCAGCTCCACCTCGTGGTTGAGCAGCATCATGTAGGTGACGCTCAGCAGCACCAGCACCGCCAGCGCCACCAGCCCCCACCAGAAGAACCGCTTCACCAGCTGGTTGAAGGTGTAGTGACGCGCGCCGTGGGCGTCACTGATGGTAATGGTGAAGTGGTTCTTCATGAAGGCTTACAGGGCCGCCACCACCGCATCGCCCATGGCGGAGCAGCTCACCTTCTCGGTGCCCTCCGTCCAGATGTCGGCGGTGCGCAGCCCCTGATCCAGCACTTTGCTCACCGCCTGCTCGATGCGATCCGCAAGCTCCGGCGCGCCCAGCGAGTAGCGCAGCATCATGGCGGCGGAGAGAATGGTGGCCAGCGGGTTGGCGATGTCCTGACCGGCGATGTCCGGCGCCGAGCCGTGGGACGGCTCGTACATGCCCTTGTTCTCGCTGTTGAGGGAGGCCGACGGCAGCATGCCGATGGAGCCGGTCAGCATGGACGCCTCGTCGGAGAGGATGTCGCCGAACATGTTGCCGGTGAGCATCACGTCGAACTGCTTGGGCCAGCGCACCAGCTGCATGGCGGCGTTGTCCACCAGCATGTGCTCCAGCTCCACGTCGGGATACTCCTTCGCCACCTCGGTGACCACTTCCTTCCACAGCTCGGTCACCTCCAGCACGTTGGACTTGTCAATGGAGGTGACTTTATTATTGCGCTTCTGCGCCGCCTGGAAGGCGACATGGGCAATGCGGCGGATCTCCGACTCGGAATAGACGTAGGTGTTGAAACCCTCGCGCTCGCCATTATCCAGCGTGCGGATGCCGCGCGGCTGGCCGAAGTAGATACCGCCGGTCAGCTCACGCACGATGAGGATGTCCAGCCCGCTGACCACCTCCGGCTTGAGGCTGGAGGCATGGGCCAGCTGTGGATAGAGCATGGCGGGGCGCAGGTTGGCGAACAGCTCCAGCCCGGAACGCAGACCCAGAAGCCCCTTTTCCGGACGCTTGTCCCGCGGCAGGCTGTCATACTGCGGCCCGCCCACGGCGCCCAGCAGAATGGCATCCGCCTCCCGTGCGGCGGCCATGGTCTCCTCCGGCAGCGGCGAGCCGGTCTCGTCATAGGCGGCACCGCCCACCAGGCCTTCCTGCATCTCGATGTCCAGCGCGCCCTCTTCCTTCAGACGGTTGAGCACCTTGACCGCCTGGGCGGTGATTTCCGGGCCGATGCCATCACCGGGCAGAATCAGAACCTTCTTGCTCATTCCTTCATCCTCAGATCTGGTTGTACTTTTCCGCAATCTCGCGCAGGTGCATGAACAGCCACGGCGCCTCCTGCTTGCGCCGCTCCTCATAGGCGCGGATCTCATCAGCGTGCTGCAGCGTCAGCCCGATGTCATCCAGCCCCTCCAGCAGGCAGTGGCGCCGGAAGGGGTCCACCTCGAAGCGGATCACCTCACCGTCGGGCCTGGTCAATGTCTGTGCCTCCAGATCCACGGTGAGCATGTAGCCCTCCTGCGCCTCCACCTCCTTGAACAGCTGATCCACCGTCTCTTCCGGCAGCACGATGGGCAGAATGCCGTTCTTGAAGCAGTTGTTGAAGAAAATCTCGGCGAAGCTGGGGGCGATGATCACATCGAAGCCATAGTCCTTCAGCGCCCAGGGGGCGTGCTCCCGACTGGAGCCGCAGCCGAAGTTCTCCCGCGCCAGCAGGATCTTCGCCCCCTGATAGCGGGGCTGGTTGAGGACGAAATCCGGGTTGAGCGGACGGTTGCTGCAGTCCTGCCCCGGCTCACCCACATCCAGATAGCGCCACTCGTCAAACAGGTTGGGGCCGAAGCCGGTACGCCGGATCGACTTGAGAAACTGCTTGGGAATGATGGCATCCGTGTCCACATTGGCCCGGTCCAGCGGGGCCACGATGGCGGTCAGACGTCCGAACTTTTCCATGACCGGGCCTCCTTACAGAAATTCACGCACATCGACGAAATGACCGGCGATGGCCGCTGCCGCCGCCATCTGCGGGCTGACCAGATGGGTGCGCCCGCCCGCCCCCTGCCTGCCTTCGAAATTGCGGTTGGACGTGGAAGCACAGTGCTTCTTCGGCGGCAGACGGTCGGCGTTCATGGCCAGACACATGGAACAGCCGGGATTGCGCCACTCGAAGCCGGCCTCCTTGAAGATGACATCCAGCCCTTCCTCTTCCGCCTGCTTCTTGACCAGACCGGAGCCGGGCACCACCAGCGCCTGCTCCACCCGGTCGGACACCTTGCGCCCCCTGACCACCTCGGCGGCGGCGCGCAGATCCTCGATGCGGGAGTTGGTGCAGGAGCCGATGAAGACATAATCCACCGGAATGTCGGTGGCCTTCATGCCCGCTTCCAGACCCATGTATTCCAGCGCACGGCGCATGCCGTTGGCCTTGACCGGATCGCTCTCATGATCCGGGTTGGGCACGGTGCCGTCGATGTCGATGACCATCTCAGGCGAGGTGCCCCAGCTCACCTGCGGCTTGATCTGCGAGCCGTCGAACTCGATGACCACATCGAATTCGGCATCCGGGTCGGAGTGAAGCGTCTTCCAGTGTTCCACCGCCTTGTCCCACAGCTCGCCGGTGGGCGCAAAGGGACGCCCCTTCACATACTCGATGGTCTTCTCGTCCACCGCCACCATGCCGGCACGCGCGCCCGCCTCGATGGCCATGTTGCACACGGTCATGCGCCCTTCGATGGACATGTCACGGAACACCTGCCCGCCGAACTCGATGGCGTAGCCGGTGCCGCCGGCGGTGCCGATCTCGCGGATGATGTAGAGGATCACATCCTTCGGTCCCACGCCCGGCTGCAGCTGCCCGTCCACCTTGATGAGCATGTTCTTCATCTTCTTCTGGATCAGACACTGGGTGGCCAGCACATGCTCCACCTCGGAGGTGCCGATGCCGTGGGCCAGACAGCCCAGCGCGCCATGGGTAGAGGTGTGGGAGTCGCCGCACACCACGGTCATGCCCGGCAGGGTCGCCCCCTCTTCCGGCCCCACCACGTGCACGATGCCCTGACGGGGATCACCCATGGGGAACTCCAGAATGCCGAACTCCTTCGCGTTCCTGTCCAGCGTCAGCACCTGAATGCGGGAAATGGGATCTTCGATGGTTTCCGGCCCGCCCTTGAGTTCCGTGGTGGGCACATTGTGATCCGGCGTGGCCAGATTGGCGTCCACCCGCCACGGCTTGCGACCGGCCAGGCGCAGGCCCTCGAACGCCTGCGGCGAGGTCACTTCGTGCAGCAGATGCCGGTCGATGTAGATCAGCGCGGTGCCGTCTTCCTCCTGACGCACCACATGTTCGTCCCAGAGCTTGTCGTAAAGGGTCTTTCCTGCCATGGCCTGTTGCTCTTAACGGATGGTTAATCGGGAAATTATAGCAGTAAAATGTGGCTTTCCCTTTCCGGAGCCCGCCGATGGCCTACCGCATCAAGGAAGTGTTCTACTCGCTGCAGGGTGAGGGATTTCACAGCGGCCGCCCGGCCATCTTCTGCCGCTTCAGCCACTGCAACCTGTGGACGGGGCTGGAAAAGGACCGTGCCCACGCCATCTGCCGCTTCTGCGATACGGATTTCGTCGGCACCGACGGGCAGAACGGCGGCGTGTTCGACAGCGCCGAGGCGCTCACCCGACACCTGCTCACCTTCTGGCCCGACCCGGACATATCGCCTTTCGTGGTGCTCACGGGGGGCGAGCCGCTGCTGCAGGTGGACGCGGCACTCATCAGGGCACTTCACGCCGCCGACTTTGAAATCGCCGTGGAAACCAACGGCACCATTGAAGCGCCTGATGAGATCGACTGGCTCTGCGTCAGCCCCAAGGCCGGTGCCCCGCTGAAGCAGACCCATGGCAACGAGCTCAAGCTGGTCTATCCCCAGCCGGAGCTACCCCCTGAAAAGGTGGCTCACCTCTCGTTCGACCATTTCTATCTTCAGCCCATGGACGGGCCGGACATCGAAGTCAACACCCGCGCAGCGCTGGCCTGGTGCCTGCGGCACCCTCAGTGGAAACTGAGCCTGCAGCTGCACAAGATTCTCGACATTGACTGACCACACTATTCAAAATCCCCCTGCTCATATTTTCCACGTCATTTGTAATATTTATGTATTCATAAGACGCACTTATCAAAAAGCACATAAACCTTTAATTTCCAATATGGCATTCCAGTCCATACCATTTTCATCACACTTTTTCGGGCTCAAATTTTTTAATGGAGGAATCCGATATGGACTGGATAGCGCTCTATCCCACATGGTACGACCCGGCCATGGGGTCAGGCTACTGGATCGCTCTGATCGCCACAATCCACGTGGTCTTTTCTCACGCCTCGGTAGGTGCGGCGATCTTTTTTGCCTGGCTGATCAACAAGGCCTACAGGGAAGATCGGCCCGAACTTCTGACCTTTGTCAAACGCTATGGACTCTTCCTGCTGATCTTCTCCTATGTAATGGGGTCGATTACCGGACCCGGTATCTGGTATTCCACTACCGTGGGCAGTCCGAAGGGAATCTCCGCCCTCATTCACTCTTTCGTGTGGAAATGGGCGACAGAATGGGTCTTCTTCGTCATCGAGGTAGTCGGGGTCTACATGCTGATCTATCTGGTCGGCAAGGTGGATAAACGCACCCACACGCTGGTGGCCTTCATCTTTGCCGGCGCCTCCTATGCCACCATGATGCTCATTCTGGGCATTCTCTCCTTCATGATGTGGCCGGGCAGTCCCGAGTGGTTTGCCAAAGGCGGCACCTTCTACTCTTTCTTCGGCCCCAACACCTTCGCCCAGCTGCTGATCCGCACAGGTTTCGCCATGGCCATCACCGCCGTGGTGGGCAGCATCGTCGCTTCCGCCTTCAAGGATGCTGAACTGAAACGGGAAGTGCTGCGCAAACTCGCCGCCTTCGGCCTGCTGGGATCGGTGATCATGTTCGTGTTCTACTTCTGGTATCTGCACACCATTCCGGAAAACGCCGTGGAGGTGTTCCGCAACCGCATGCCCGGCTGGTTCTACCCGGCCGTCGTGACCAGTTACGGACTGATGGTGATCTATTTCCTGACCACGCTGTTCAACACCCGCATTCTCAACCCCGTGCTGGCCAGCATCATGCTCGTGGTCGTCACCTTCATGGGCCTGTTCCCGACAGAGATCACCCGTGAATCCATGCGCAAACCCTATGTGGCCGGCCAGTATGTCTATTCCAACCAGATCATTGCGCGGGATGTGCCGGGTATGGACATCCATGCCGAACTGCCAAAGGTGGCCGAAAAGGGCATTCTCAAGGTGCACCCCTTCCTGCCGGAAAACTACCGCACCATTACGGATGAAAACCGGCTGGAGGTAGGCCGCCAGATCGCCATCATCATGTGCTCCAACTGCCATCAGGTAACCCGCACCGAAGGCATCCGCCCGCTGACCGACTACCTGGGCGGTGTCACCGATGTGGCGCGCATCAAGCGTTACCTGCAGGGCACCGTGGTGGCCGGCAACATCATGTACATGCCTCGCATCCCGCTGAAACCGGCTGAACTGGATGCCCTGGCCGCCTATCTGGCCGATCTGAACGCGCACGCACACTGACAGGAGACACAACCATGGAAGCGATGGATATCAATAGCATTCATGACATGCTCTACGCCCTGCGCGACCCGGCAGGACTGCCCTTCTATCCATGGGCGTTCTTCGGAGTAGGCATTCTGACCTGGGCCATGCACTTTTTCGCCGTGGCGCTGGTGCTGGGTGGTATTGCCGTGGCACTGTGGGGGCTGCACCGGAACACCCCGTACTGGCAGCGGCTGGCCTATGCCATGGCCAACGTGAGCAAGATTGCCGTTTCGGCAGCCATTGTGCTCGGTGTGGCGCCACTGCTGGCGGTACAGGTGTACTACGATCCCATGTGGTACACCTCCAACGTGCTCTCCGCCTACTGGGTGATCGGCTTCATCCTGATTCTCATCGTGGCCTATTCAGCCCACTACGTATTCTATTTCCGCAATAAGGAAAACCCGCAGCGTGCCCGGGCCATCTGGTCCATCATCGTAGCGGGCGCCGGCTATGTGCTGGCCGGTTTCATCATGCACAGTCTCTCCTATCAGACCCTCTCCCCGGAACAGTGGCTCAACTGGTATGCACCCGGGGGACATATCGACAACAGCGGCACCCGGCTGCATGATTTCAACCTGTGGCGTTTCGGCTACTGGCTGGCATTGTCCGTTCCGATCACCGGTGCCTACATGATGGCCTATGCCACCTACTGGTCCACCCGCCGGGATCAGGATCACGCCTGGCTGGATTTCGTCTATCAGCTGGGGGCCCGCTGGGCACTGTGGGGCAGCGTGATGGCCGCAGCGCTGCTGGTGGCCTATTTCGCCTCTCTGCCGGAGAAGCTGAGCGCCTATCGCTCCTCAATCTGGGCGCTGCTGTGGCTGGCGGCTACCCTGCTGCCGGGCGTGATCGCCCTGCGTGCCCGCAACCGGGCCTTTCGCTGTGGTTACCGCCCGGTGCTGGGCGCCACCCTCGGCATGCTGCTGGTGGCTATCGGCCGGGAGATGGTGCGCTATTACGCCATCATTCCCTACTACGACTTCATGGACTACAAGGTCAACCTGGACTGGTTCACCACAGGCGTATTCGGATTCACCTTCCTGGTCCTGGGCGCCTCCACGCTGGGCTATCTTCTGACCGTGGCCTGGAAGGCCGGCAAGACCGAGGGGGTGTATCAGGCATCCGACACCATGCACCTGTGGGGCCGGTTCAATCTGGTCCTGATCATCTTCTGGACTCTGGGCTACTTCGGCCTGATGGCCATCCGCACCTTCTGATGGAGGCACCGACCATGAAACGAATCCTGTTGACTGTTCTCAGCTGCATCGCCTGTCAGGGGTGGGCGGATTCAGCTGTCATCGAATTCACTCCTGCCGAGGCCTTTGCCAAGGACAAACCCGTCAGCGGACAGGTGCTGGGAGACAACTGCTCCGCCTGCCACGGCACGCATGGCGCCTTTTTCAACGAGATCATGCCGCCGCTGGCCGGCATGGACCGGGATACCTTCATCCGCCTGATGTTGGCATTCAAGCAGGGTGTACGCCCCACCATCGTCATGAACGATGTGGCCAAACCCTACAGCCGCGAGGAAATCGAGCGCATGGCCGACTACTTTTCCAACCTGCCGGCCCAGCCATGGTCCCGACAAACGCTGCACGAGGAGAAATGACGATGCTGCTGAATCGACGTGACGTTCTCAAACTGTTCGGTGCCGGCGCGGCCTCGCTGGCGCTGCCCCATGGCGCCCGTGCCGCCGCAGCACCCCGTCTGGTGATCGTAGGCGGCGGCATTGGCGGTGCGGCGCTGGCCAAGTACATGCGCATTCTCAACCGTGACATTCACATTACCGTCATCGAGCCCAATCCGCGCTTCATCTTCTGCCCGGGCAGCAACGAAGTGCTCAATGACGAGGTATCCATCGATGATCTGACCGTCACCTATGACACTCTGCGTCATCGCTATGGCGCCGAGGTCATTCAGGAGCGGGCCGTGGAGATCGACTACGCGGGACACCATGTGCTCACATCTGGCGGCCGCAGGGTCCCCTATGACTGGCTGGCCGTCTCTCCTGGCCCCCAGTTCATCTACGAAGCGGTGGAAGGCTACTCGGAAGCGCTGGCACAGGGTGATTTTCCCCATGCGTGGAAGGCGGGCCCTCAGACACTGCGACTGAAAAAGCTCTACCAGAGCATGCGCCCGGGCGGTGTGGTGGTCATCAGCGCCCCACCCATGCCTTACCGATGCCCACCCGCGCCCTACGAACGGGCAAGTTTCATGGCGGCATGGCTCAAACGGCACAATCCCACTGCAAAGATCCTGATTCTGGACAGCAAGCCGGATTTCATCTTCCAGGCCAACTATGAAGACTACTGGCGTGACAAGTTCGGCTATGGCACCGACCACGCCATGATCGAGTGGGTGGGCAGCCATGAAGGGGGAACGGTCAGACAGCTGGATCCGGCCGCCCACACCGTCATCACTGCAGACGGAGAGCGCATCCGGGCGGATGTGATCAACATCATTCCGCCAGAGAAGGCCGGTCGCTTCGCTTTTGACACCGGTCTGACCCTCGGCCGTGACTGGGTGCCGGTCAACCCCTACGACTTCCGAAGCCGCAAGGACCCCAACGTATTCGTGCTGGGTGATGCTGCTGAAGCGGATCCCATGGTCAAGACCGGCTATGTGGCCTCAAACCAGGCCAAATGGATCGCCCAGATCATTCATGGAGAAATGACGGGACGGGATCCGGGCAATCCTCTCTGGACCAACAACTGCGTGGCCATGGCGGGAGACGACTACGGCATGACGGTGACGGACACCTACCGTTACCACGGCGGCAAAATCGTCACACAGGAGACGCTGATAGCCAATCCATCGCACAACCCGCATCTGAATGCCCTGCGCGCCAGCATCGCCAGAAACTGGCAGCGCAGCTTCCGTCGCGACATCTTCGAATGAGGAGAACGGGAATGAAAAAAACGTTGACAGGCCTGATGATCTGCGTGCTCTGCCTGCCGGCAGGACATGCCGGGGAAACGACACCCTCCATCAGAGAGTGGACCCCGGCAGCCTGGTATGAGACCATGCGCCTGAAGCCGGCCGGAGATGCCACGCGTGGTGCCCGGCTGGCCAAGGTGGGCTATTGCTACACCTGTCACGGCGACCAGGGCGTGGCGCCTTCTCGCAATGCGCCCTCTCTGGCGGCCCAGAATGAAACCTATCTCTACAAGACCTTGCTGGATTTCCGCTCCAGGCTCTGGTGGGCGGATCACAAGGATGACGGCATGCATGCGCTGGCACGCACCTTCACAAAGCAGGACCTGGCGGATCTGGCCGCCTATTACGCCACCCGGAAGCTGCCAACCATCCGCAAGGTGAAAAAGGGAGATGTCCACACGGAGAAACTGGTGCGTTTCGGTGACCCGTCTCGGCTGGTGACTTCCTGTGCCGCCTGCCACGGTGCGCACGGAGAGGGTGGCGTCAACGAGGTGCCACGCATTGAAGGACAGAGCTATCTCTACCTCAAGCGGCAGCTGACCCTGTTCAAGGAAGGCAGGCGGCACAATGACGTCGGCGCAGGCATGCGGTTCGTCACCGAAGCGCTAAGCGAGGACGAACTGGACAGACTGGCCCGTTACTACGCCAATGGTCAGAAATAGCGACACGCTGAGGATGAGACATCCCTCCCCGCCACGGCGGGGTTTTTTATGCCTGTAAGCCAAAACGAAAAAGCCCCGCAAGGAGGAGGGGGAACCTTGCGGGGCCGGGAGGTGTATGGCGCGCTCGGGAGGACTCGAACCTCCAACCGCCTGGTTCGTAGCCAGGTACTCTATCCAGTTGAGCTACGAGCGCTGAATTCGATAGGCGCGGATTGTAGTGGCGCCGTTTCGCACTGTCAAGGCCGAAGCCGTGAAAATGGCGGTGAAGGAGGGATTCGAACCCTCGATGGGCCTGTTAAGCCCATACTCCCTTAGCAGGGGAGCGCCTTCAGCCTCTCGGCCACTTCACCGTCATGTGCGGGGCGTATCTTACTGACCCGCTCGTCATTTGTAAAGGCGCCTCAGGCGTCGTCACGCTCCAGCGCGCGCCAGAAGAGGACACGATCACGCCCCGTTTCCTTGGCGGCATAGAGCGCTTCATCGGCACGGCGCAGCAGGGTCTCCACATCCCGGCCATCCTGTGGCGCACAGGCCACGCCGATGGACGTGCTGACCGTCACCGTTTCCGCCCCCAGCTGCACCGGCTGCCGCACGGCCTGCAGAATCTTCTCCGCCACGGTGCGGGCCGCCTCGCAGGGCGCGTCTGCCGCAAGCAGCACCACGAACTCGTCACCCCCCCAGCGGGCCAAGGTATCACTCTCCCGCAGCACGGTGCGCACCCGTCGGGCAATGGTTTCCAGCAGGCGGTCGCCCATGGCATGGCCCAGGGTGTCGTTGACCCGCTTGAAGCCGTCTAGGTCGAAGAACAGCAGCGCCAGTCCACCTCCTTCACGACTCATGCGCGCCAGCGCCATGTCAATGCGGTCTTCCAGCAGCACGCGGTTGGGCAGGCCGGTGAGCGCATCATGCAGCGCCATGTGCTCGATACGCTGCTGCTGCAGGTGCATCTCATGCACATCCCGCAGAATGCCGGTGAGGCGTGTCCCATTCTCTCCCACCTCCACCAGGAAGCGGCCTTCATGCCAGCGCCCTTCGTAGTCATCCGGGCGGGTGAGCAGCCGCAGCCGCAGAGCAAAGCGCCCCTGCTCCGCCTCGGTCAGCGCGTCGGTGAAGGCCTTGCGATCCTGCGGATGGATCAGATCGATGAAGTTGCGGGTCCTGCGGGCCTGCAACAGGCCTTGCAGGACTTCGTTGCCATCAATCACCTCCCCGTCGGAGGTCATCTCCACCACCGGCTCGCCCAGCGCGTCCAGAAGGTGACGATACTTGATCAGGGCCTCACGGTGAGCGGCCATATGGCGGCACAGCCGGTTGAACGCCTCCAGCGCCTGACAGAACTCGTCACAGCCATCGTCCCCGCACTCCGGTTCAGCCGCCTGCCGGCAGCACCGACCGGGCATCTGCCGGAGGTCAAACCCGCGCAGCCGCTCGATGAGCGTTTCGATCAGCCGCCGCTTGCGCTCAAGCCAGCGGCCGATGACCAGCATGATCACCAGTCCCGCCAGGGTAATGGCCATCAGCGGCCGGCGCATGAACTGCCAGTAATCGAGATAGAAGGACGCTTCCACGGTGACGTGCAGGCGGGTATGGGCATCCAACGGCAGCGTGGAAGAGGCGGCATAGCGGGGCGTCTCGCCCGCCAGCAGCGCAGCCCACGGCGTCAACAGTCCGCTTTCCGCCCTTGGCACTTCGCCGTTATGAGCCACAACCTGCCCATCACGCACCAGCGCCATGTGGATGCCGGGAAAGCGCAGCTGCGCCAGAAAATCGGGCCATCTGTCCGGGTGGTCCTGCACACGCCCCCACTGGCTCGCCACATGCATGCTGCGCAGATGGTCCATCACCAGCGTCAGTTCCGCATGCGCCAGCGAGCGCACCTGCTGCAGGAAGGAGTAGGTGCCCACCAGCCAGATGAGCACGAACACGGCCAGCAGGCTATAGAGGATGCGCCTGCGGGCCTCGTGAGTAAAGCTGCGAGATGGCCTGCTCAACCTTCAAACCCTCATGGAGACGGGGTCTCCCCTGTTTTTACAGGATGCTCCGCTGTCGCGCCGCAGCCGGACCGGATTTTTCCTGCCCATGGAGCAAAAAACGCCCCGAACGGGGCGTTGCGCGCTTTTTCATCTGCTCAGCGGCGGCCAAAGGGCAGCCCTCCGCCCGGCGGCATGCCCGGCAGACCGCCCGGACCGCCGGCGCCCCCCATCCCGGGCAGCTTGCCGCCCAGTCCGCGCATGAGGTTTTTCATGCCACCCTTGGAGAGCTTCTTCATCATCTTGCGCATCTGCTCGAACTGCTTGAGCAGGCGGTTGACGTCCTGCACCTGCACGCCCGCCCCGCGGGCGATGCGCCGCTTGCGCGAGCCCTTGATGATGGCCGGATGGCGCCGCTCCTGCAGGGTCATGGAATTGATGATCGCCTCCATGCGCTTGAACTCCTTCTCGGCCACGGAAGGATCCACCTGACCGGCCAACTGCCCCATGCCCGGCAGTTTGCCCATCAGGCCGCCCAGCCCGCCCATGCGGTGGATCTGCCCAAGCTGCTCGCGGAAGTCCTCCAGATCGAACTCGCCGGTCTTCTGCACCTTGCGGGCGAACTTCTCGGCCTTCTTTTTGTCGATCTTGCGCTCAGCCTCCTCGATGAGCGAGAGCACATCGCCCATGCCGAGGATGCGGCCGGCCATGCGGTCCGGATGGAAGGGCTCCAGTCCGTCCAGCTTTTCGCCCACACCGAGGAACTTGATGGGCTTGCCGGTGATCTCGCGGATCGACAGGGCCGCACCACCACGTGCATCGCCATCGGCCTTGGTAAGGATGACACCGGTCAGCGGCAGGGCCTCATGGAAGGCCCGGGCGGTGTTGGCCGCGTCCTGACCGGTCATGGCGTCCACCACGAACAGGGTTTCGGCCGGGTTGAGCACCTCGTGCAGACGCTGGATCTCCGTCATCAGCGCTTCGTCGATGTGCAGGCGACCGGCGGTGTCCACGATGAGCACATCGGCAAAGCTCTTGCGCGCCGCCTCCAGCGCCGCGCGGGCGATCTCCTCCGGTGCCTGATCGGGCGAGGACGGGAAG
>NZ_WFYD01000045.1 GCF_015490265.1 Sulfurivirga sp.
CCGGCGGCACGATGACGATTTCGCCACCGGCCATGCCCTTGCCCACATAGTCGTTGGCGTCGCCTTCGAGATGCAGGTGCAGGCCGCCCACGTTGAACACGCCGAAGGACTGGCCGGCCACCCCTTTCAGCTTGACGATGATGGGGGTGTCCGCCATGCCGTGGTTGCCGTAGCGCTCGGCGATCTCGCCGGCCACGCGCGCGGCGATGGAGCGGTCGGTGTTTTTGATCTCATAGTGGAAGATGCCGCCGCTCTTGTTCTCGATGGCGGGCAGCATCTCCCGCACCATGCGCTCGGCCAGCATGCCCTTGTCCCACGGGTTGTTGCGGGCCACCTGGCACACGTGCGGCTTGCTCTCCGGCACACCGCCATCCGTGATGACCGGGGTGAGGTCGAGGCTCTTCATCTTGTCGGTGGGCGGGTTGTCGATCACCTCCAGCAGGTCAACGCGGCCCACCAGCTCGCCCAGGGATTTCACGCCCAGCTTCGCCAGCCATTCGCGCGTCTCCTCGGCCACGAAGCGGAAGTAGTTCATTACCATTTCCGGCAGGCCGATGAAGTGCTCCTTGCGCAGACGCTCGTCCTGCGTGGCCACGCCCACGGCACAGGTGTTCAGGTGGCAGATGCGCAGGTATTTGCACCCCAGCGCGATCATGGGGGCGGTGCCGAAGCCGAAGCTCTCGGCGCCCAGAATGGCCGCCTTGATCACATCCAGACCGGTCTTGAGGCCGCCGTCGGCCTGCAGGATCACCTGACCGCGCAGGTCGTTGGCGCGCAGCACCTGATGGGCCTCGGAGATGCCCAGCTCGAAGGGCGAGCCGGCGTATTTCACGGACGTCAGCGGGCTGGCGCCGGTGCCGCCGTCATAGCCGGAGATGGTGATCAGGTCGGCGTAGGCCTTGGCCACGCCGGCGGCGATGGTGCCCACGCCCGGCTCGGCCACCAGCTTGACGGAGATCAGCGCGTTGGGGTTGATCTGCTTGAGATCGAAGATCAGCTGCGCCAGATCCTCGATGGAATAGATGTCATGGTGCGGCGGCGGTGAGATGAGGGTCACGCCGGGCACGGAATGACGCAGCTTGGCGATGTAGAGGTCCACCTTGTGGCCCGGCAACTGACCGCCTTCGCCCGGCTTGGCGCCCTGGGCGATCTTGATCTGGATCACCTCGGCATTGCGCAGGTAGTGGGCGGTGACGCCGAAGCGGCCGGAGGCCACCTGCTTGATCTTGGACATCTTCTCGGTGCCGTAGCGGGCCGGATCCTCGCCGCCCTCACCGGAGTTGGAGCGGGCGCCGAGGCGGTTCATGGCGGTGGCCAGCGCCTCATGGGCTTCCGGCGACAGGGCGCCCAGCGAGATGCCCGCCGAGTCGAAGCGCTTGAGAATGTTCTCGATCGGCTCCACCTCATCCAGATCGATCGGCTGGATGTCGTCTCGGAACTTGAGCAGGTCGCGGATGGTCATGGGCGGACGCTTGTTGACCGCGTCGGCGAACTTCTGATAAATCGCCCTGTCACCGGTCTGCACCGCCTGACGCAGGTAGTTGACCACATCCGGGTTGTAGGCGTGGTATTCGCCGCCGTGCACATACTTGAACAGGCCGCCCTGTTCCAGTGTGCGGCGCGGGTTGAAGGCGCGCTGGGCCACCTTCTTCAGATCCGCCTCGATATGCTCGAACTTCGTGCCCTGAATGCGGCTGGTGGTGCCGGTAAAGCACAGATCCACGATCTCGTCATGCAGGCCGACGATCTCGAACAGCTGGGCGCCACGGTAGGAGGCGATGGTGGAGATGCCCATCTTGGACAGGATTTTGAACAGCCCCTTGTTGATGCCTTTGCGGAAGTTGCGGATGTAGAAGTGCAGGCTGTTGGCGTCGGACAGCTCCTTCGTGCGCAGCAGGTCTTCCAGCACCTCGTAGGCCAGATAGGGATAGACCGCTGTGGCACCATAGCCGATGAGCACGGCGAAGTGGTGCGGGTCGCGCGCAGTGGCGGTCTCCACCACGATATTGGCGTCAGGGCGCAGGCCTTCGTTGACCAGACGGTGGTGCACCGCACCCACCGCCATGGGGGCCGGGATGGTGAGCAGGTCGGGCTCGATGCCCATGTCGGACAGCACCAGAATGGTGATGCCGTCCCTGACCGCGTCCACCGCCGCATGGGTCAGGTCCTCAATGGCCTGTTTCAGTGACTTTTCAGTCGGGTTGTAGTGCAGGCTGAGGATGACATGGCGGTAGCCCTCGTCCGCCTGGGTCAGCAGCATGTTGAACTGGGAGGGCGTCAGCACCGGGCTGGACACATCCAGCCGGTGGGCGTGCTCCGGCCCCTTCTCGAACAGGTTGCGCTCCCGCCCGAAGCTGGTGGCCAGGGACATGACGATGTTCTCCCGCAGCGGGTCGATGGGCGGATTGGTCACCTGGGCAAACATCTGACGGAAGTAGTCATAGACGCTGCGCGGGCGCTTGGAGAACACCGGTAGCGGCGTGTCGTCACCCATGGAGGCGGTGGTCTCCTGACCGTCCTCGGCCAGCACGCGCAGCACCTGATCGCGCTCCTCGAAGGTGACCATGAAGTATTTCTGATACAGCTCGGCGGTCCTGTCGTCGAAGCCGATGATCTTCTCGCTCAGGTCGGCGCGGTCTTCCAGCGCGTGGTAGCCCTTGTCCATCCACTCCCGGTAGGGGTGCTGCCGGGCCAGTTCGCGGTCGATGTCCTCAGGGCGCAGCAGGGTACCGGTCTCCAGATCCACCGCCATCACCTGACCGGGCTTGAGGCGGCCCTTCTCGACGACATCGGCCTCGTCGTAGTCATAGACGCCGATCTCGGAGGCAAAGGTGATGGTGCGGTCCTTCGTGATCACATAGCGGGTGGGACGCAGGCCGTTGCGGTCCAGCGCGCAGATGGCGTAGCGGCCGGTGTTGAGCACCATGCCGGCCGGGCCGTCCCACGGCTCCATGTGCATGGAGGCGTATTCGAAGAAGGCGCGCAGGTCGGGATCCATGTGCGGCACGTTCTGCCACGCCGGCGGGATCAGCAGCCGCAGCGCCTCGAACACGCTCAGCCCGCCCATGGTGAGCACTTCGATCATGTTGTCCAGGCTGGAGGAGTCGGAGCCTTCCTGCGACACCAGCGGCTTGAGGGTGTGCAGCTCCGGAATGTGCGGCGTCTGGAACTTGGTCTGACGGGCGCGCGCCCAGTTGCGGTTGCCGCGAATGGTGTTCAGCTCGCCGTTGTGGGCCAGGAAGCGGAACGGCTGCGCCAGCCGCCACCGGGGCAGGGTGTTGGTTGAGAAACGCTGGTGGTAGGAGATCAGCGAGGACTCGAAGGTCTCGTCATTGAGGTCCTCGTAGTATTCCGGCAGCTCCCGCGGCATCACCAGCCCCTTGTAGGAAACCAGCTGGGTGTGCAGGGAAGCCACGTAAAAATCCTCATCCTCCGGCTCGATCTCCATCTCCGTCTGGCGGCGGGCGACGAACAGGGCGCGGTTGAAGGCGTCCTCGTCCATATCCGCCGGGGCGTTGACGAAGATCTGCATGATCTCCGGTTCCATGCCGGCGGCCTGTTCGCCCAGCACCTTGGAGCGCACCGGCACATCCCGCCAGCCGGCCACCTGCAATCCCTGGGCGGTGAGCTTCTCTTCCAGCGTGCGCATGGCCTTCTCACGCTTGGCCGCGTCCTGGCTGAGGAAGATCATGCCGATGGCGTAGCGTTCGCCCGGTTCGATGCCGGCCTCAGCCGCCGCCTTGCGGAAGAAGGCGTCGGACTTCTTGATCAGCAGGCCGCAGCCGTCGCCGGTGCAGCAGTCGGCCGCCACACCGCCGCGGTGGGTCATGCGCGCCAGCGACTCGATGGCGGTGCGCAGCAGCTGATGGCTGGGCTTGTCGTCCATCTGGGCGATGAGACCGAAGCCGCAGTTTTCCGTCTCGAACTCGGGGCGGTAGAGGCCGCCCAGGGATTGCAGCATGTTCATAGCGTGGTTCCTGTTCAACGGTTCGTTTTCGCAGGGTCGGCGAAAAAATGGGGCGGCATTATAAGCGAGCGCCCCGATGTTCGGCAATTCAACCGCTTAGCTGGCCGCCTCCTCGGGGTGGCACAGGCTTTCGCCGGTCATCTCCTCCGGAATGGGGAGGTCCATCACATCCAGCAGGGTGGGCATCACGTCCGGCAGGCCGCCGCCCTCGCGCAGGCGGCACTTCTTGTGACCCACATAGATGAACGGCACCGGATTGGTGGTGTGGGAGGTCATCGGCTGGCCGGTGACCGGATCGCGCAGCTGCTCGATGTTGCCGTGGTCGGCGGTGATGATCACCTCGCCATCCACCTCTTCCAGCGCTTCGATGATCTGCCCCAGCGCCTTGTCCACCGCCTCGACCGCCTTGATGCAGGCGTCCATCTTGCCGGAGTGGCCCACCATGTCCGGGTTGGCGATGTTGCACACGAAGGTGTCGAACTCGCCGGAGCGGATCGCCTCGCACAGCCTGTCGGCCAGCTCGAAGACGCTCATCTCCGGCTTGAGATCGTAGGTGGCCACCTTGGGCGACGGGATCAGGATGCGCTCCTCGCCCGGGAAGGGCGCCTCGCGCCCCCCGTTGAGGAAGAAGGTGACATGGGCGTACTTTTCCGTCTCGGCGATGCGCAGCTGCTTCAGGCCCAGCCTGCTGACCCACTCGCCAAAGGTGTTCTTCAGCTTCTGCGGCGGGAAGGCCACCCGCACCAGCCCGTCGAAGTTCTTGTTGTATTCGGTCATGGTGACGAAAGTGGACAGCGCCGGCGCGTGGCAGCGGGGGAACTCGGCGAAGTCCTTCTCGATGAAGGCGCGGGTCAGCTGGCGCGCCCGGTCGGCGCGGAAGTTGGTGAAGATGATGGCATCGCCATCCTTCACTTTTGTCACCTTGCCCTTCTTGTTGCGGATGGCGGTGGCGTGGATGAACTCATCCGTCTCGCCGCGGGCGTAGGCCATCTCGATGGCCTCTCTGGCGCTGTCGGCGGTGTAGGGCGCCTCGCCACAGGCGATGACGTCATAGGCCTCGCGCACCCGCTCCCAGCGGTTGTCCCGGTCCATGGAGAAGTAGCGGCCCACGATGGAAGCGATGCGCACGCCCTTGAGCGGCGCGATGAATGCCTCCAGCTCCGCCAGGTATTCCAATGCTGACTTGGGCGCCACGTCCCGACCGTCGGTGAAGGCATGGATGCGCACCTTGGCGCCGCGCTCCACCGCCATCTTGACGGTGGCCTTCATGTGGTCGATGTGGCTGTGCACGCCCCCGTCGGACAGCAGGCCGAGCACATGCACCACATGGCCGTTTTCCGCCGCCCGGTCGATGGCCTCGGCCAGCACGGGGTTGTGGAAGAAGGAGCCGTCGCGGATGGCCAGGCCGATGCGGGTCAGTTCCTGATAGACGGTGCGACCGGCACCCAGGTTCAGGTGCCCCACCTCGGAGTTGCCCATCTGCCCGTCCGGCAGGCCGACCACGCTGCCGGAGGTGTTGATCAGCGTGTGCGGGCAGCGCTCCCACAGGGCATCGAAAACGGGGGTGTTGGCCTGGGCGATGGCGTTGTCCTCGGCTTCCTCGCGCCAGCCCCAGCCGTCGAGGATGATCAGGCCGGTGGGACGGTGTTTGACCTTGTACTTCTTGTGGCTTTTGGGCATGTGTGCGTCCATTTTTGAGACTTTTAACCGCTTTATTGTAAAGGGTCGGGCTGTTAAAATCAGCCGTCCCGCCGACGACCCGTGCAAAGGAGTGTCATGTTTCTGGAATTCGTGCAGCAGCAGTGGCCGCTGTTTCTGGCCCTGATCATCATCGTCTCCATGCTGGTGTTCAGCTATGTGGGCGACCGTCTGCAGGGCTACCGCAATGTGGACACCACCGAGGCCACCCGGCTGATCAATGACGGCGCCGCCGTGTTCGACGTGCGCTCGGAGGCCGAGTATGCCGGCGGTCATCTGGTGGACGCGGTCAACATCCCCGTCAGCCAGCTCAAGGGCCGCATTGAAAGCGGCAGCCTGTCCGTCGGCAAGCAGGATCCCATGCTGGTCTACTGCGCCAGCGGCAGCCGTTCCGCCCGCGCCTGCGCCCAGCTGGCCAAGGCCGGCTACGAGAAGGTGCACAATCTCTCCGGTGGCATCATGGCCTGGCAGAACGCCGGGCTGCCACTGGAGAAGGGCCGCAGGAAGGGGAAGAAGAAGACAAAAAAGTCCTGAAGGCCCGCGGGGCCGCCACCTTGGAGGAGAACACCGTGCCGAAAGTTGTCGTCTACGCCACACAGACCTGCCCCTACTGCACCATGGCACGCCGCCTGCTGGAGAGCAAGGGAGTGGACTACGAGCTGATCGATGTGGGGCGTGACCGCGCCCTGTGGCAGGAAATGGAGGCCCGCAGCGGGCGCAGCACCGTGCCGCAGATCTTCATCGGTGAGACCCATGTGGGCGGCTGTGACGACCTGCACGCGCTGGAGGCGCAGGGCAAACTGGACGAACTGTTGAAAGGAGCGTGACATGAGCGAGCAGAACAACACCGAACAGCAGGCGCAGCAGCCGGTCTTCGCCATTCAGAAGATCTACACCCGCAACATCTCGCTGGAGTGCCCCAACTCGCCCGGCATCTTCACCGTGGAGTTCAAGCCCCAGCTGGAGGTGGACCTCAATGTCACCTCCGAGGTGCTGGAGCCGGAGATGGGTCTGTTCCACGTGGTGGTGCGCGGCACGGTGACCACCAAGGTGGATGACCATGTGGCCTTTCTGGTGGAAGTGGATCAGGCCGGCATCTTCGTCATTCAGGGCTACGCCGAGCAGGAGACGCACTACATTCTCGGCGTGCACTGCCCCAACATCCTCTTCCCCTACCTGCGCGAGGCGGTCAGTGAGCTGGTGGTGCGCGCCGGCTTCCCGCAGCTGCTGCTCGAGCCGGTCAACTTCGAGGTGATGTACGCCGAGCAGATGCAGCAGCAGGCCCAGCAGGAGGACGGACAGACCGCCCAGTGAGCGTGCATCGCATCGCCGTGCTGGGTGCCGGCGCCTGGGGAACGGCGCTGGCGCTGCATATGGCTCGCTGCGGCCACCAGGTCGCCCTGTGGGCGCACCGTGCCGGGCACGCCGAAGCCATGACGCGCGACGGTGAGAACCGGCGCTATCTGCCCGGCCACTCCTTTCCGGACAATCTGACGGTCACCGCCACGCTGGAGGAGGCGGTGGCGGAGGCCGACGGCGTGCTGATCGCCGTGCCCAGCCACGCCTTCGCCGAACTGGTAGCGCAGCTGGCCGCGCTGCCCCGGCCCGAGCATCTTGCCTGGGCCACCAAGGGCTTTGACCTGCCCAGCGGACGCATGCTGCACGAGGTGGTGGCCGAGGCGCTGGACAGCCCGCCATGTGCGGTTATCTCCGGCCCCACCTTCGCCGAGGAGGTGGCCGCCGGCCTGCCCACCGCCATGGTCAGCGCCAGCGAAGACGCCGAAGAGGCTCAATGGTGGGCGAAGGTGCTGCATCATCATCTGTTCCGCGTCTATACGCAGGATGATGTCATCGGCGTGGAGGTGGGCGGCGCCTGCAAGAATGTCATGGCCATCGCCGCCGGCGTCAGCGACGGGCTGGGCATGGGGGCCAACGCCCGCGCCGCGCTCATCTCCCGCGCCCTGGCGGAGATGATGCGTCTGGGGGTGGCGCTGGGCGCCCGGGCGGACACCTTCATGGGCCTGACCGGCGTGGGCGATCTGGTGCTCACCTGCACCGATGAGAAGTCCCGCAACCGCCGCTTCGGTCTGCAGCTGGCCCGAGGCGAGGTGGGCGAGGTGGGTGGCGTGGTGGAAGGGATGCGCGCCGCCGAGGCGGTGCACCGCAAGGCGCGGGCGCATGGGCTGGAACTGCCCATTGCCGAGCAGGTGTATGCCGTCATTCGCGGCGAGCGCACGCCGCAGGAAGCCGTCACCTGCCTGTTCGAGCGGGATCTGAAGGCGGAGCGGTTGGTTTAGACAGGGGTCTCCCCCATTTTTACGGGGTGAAAATCTGTCCGGCCCGGAAAAAACCGGAAAATCTTGGAAAAAGGGCCGCACAGGGGCGAAAAAGCGTGTTTTTTGCCGCGCGGCCCGCAGGACGTCCGGCAAAATTGGGGGAGACCCCGTGTTGAAAGGGCCGGTCAGCCGTCGAGCGGCTGGAAGCCCAGCTGTCGCCACGCCTCGTAGGCGACGACGGAGACGGCATTGGCCAGATTGAGACTGCGCACGCCCTCGCGCATGGGAATGCGCAGGCGGTGGGCATCGTCAAGACGGGCCAGCACTTCATCGGGCAGGCCGCGGCTTTCCGGCCCGAACAGAAAAGCGGTGCCGGGCTGGTAGCGAGGCTCGGTGTAGAGCCGGCGCCCTTTGGTGGTGAGTGCATAGAGTGCCGTCGGGCGCACCGCCTCCAGACAGGCGTCGAGCGAGGGGTGCACTCGCACGCGGGCCAGCTCGTGGTAGTCGAGGCCCGCGCGGCGCACCTTCTTTTCCGACAGGTCGAAGCCCAGCGGCTCGACCAGATGGAGCCAGGCGCCGGTGTTGGCGCTCAGGCGGATGAGCGCTCCGGTGTTCTGGGGGATTTCCGGCTCGTAGAGAATGAGATGCAGCATGGATCTGTCGATCGAACTGAAAGGCGTGAAGTTTAACACGCCGGTGGCCATGGCCTCCGGCAACGCCGGCTATGGGCTGGAGTACCGCCGGGTGAGCGGCTTCGATTACCGGCAGGTGGGGGCCATCTTCATGAAGGGCACCACGCTGGAACCGAAAAAGGGCAACCGCCCGGAGCGGGTGCAGGAGTCCCCCTGCGGGCTGCTCAATTCCGTGGGGCTGGAAAACCCGGGCGTGGACAGGGTGGTCAACGAGCTGCTGCCTCAGCTGGACTGGGCGGCCACACGCTACATCGCCAATGTCTCCGGCAGCACGCTGGAAGAATACGCCGAGGTGACCCGCCGCTTCGACGAGACGCCGGTGGCCGCCATCGAGGTGAACATCTCCTGCCCCAATGTTAAGAAGGGCGGGGCCGCCTTCGGCAACGACCCGGAGATGGCTGCGCGGGTGACGGAGGTGTGCCGCGCGGCCACCACCAAGCCGCTGATCGTCAAGCTTTCGCCCAACCAGACGGACATCGCCGAGGGCGCGCGACGGGTGATTGATGCCGGCGCCGACATGCTCAGCGCCATCAATACGCTTATGGGCATGAGCATCGACATCCACACCCGCCGCCCGACGCTGGGCAACAATCAGGGCGGCCTGTCCGGCC
>NZ_WFYD01000046.1 GCF_015490265.1 Sulfurivirga sp.
ATGGAGGCTATTGTAATGGAGCGGGCAGTGGCGGCAGACGAACTGTTCGAGCAGCTGAGCAGCCGGGGCTACGCGCTGGTGCCCGGCTTTCTGGAAGAGGATCTTCGGCAGGCGCTGTATGAGGAGGCCATGGGTCATTATGAGGCTCGGCGCATGCATCAGGCCACCATCGGCCGGGGCGCCGACAATCAGGTGGATACCCGCATCCGTGGCGACAGCATCATCTGGCTGGATGGTCACACCCCCGCACAGCAGCGGTTCCTTGCGCTGATGGCGGATTACCGTCGCCAGCTCAACCGCAAGCTTTTTCTGGGCATCAACGGCTATGAGGCGCACTTCGCCCTCTATCCGCCGGGGCGGCATTACAGCCGGCACTGGGACAACTTCCGTGGTCGCAGCAACCGTATTGTGACGACGGTGCTGTATCTGAATCCGACCTGGCAGGCGGAGTGGGGCGGGGAGCTGGTGCTTTATGGCCCGGACGAGCAGACAGTGCTGGAGACGGTCGTGCCGCAACCGGGGCTCATGGCCACCTTCATCAGCAGCGAGGTTCCCCACGAAGTGCGGCCGACGCGGCAGCCGCGTGTGAGCATCGCCGGGTGGATGCGGCGGGATTAGCGGAAGGAGGTGATCGGCCAGCCGGCCCGTTCCGCGTGGGCGCGCAGCTTTTCGTCTGGATCCACCGCCACCGGATTGTCCACACGCTCCAGCAGCGGGATATCATTGTGGGAGTCTGAGTAGAACCAGCTGCCGGTCAGATCGGCGCCGTTGTCCGCAAGCCACTGCTCCAGCCGCCTGACCTTGCCCGCCTGAAAGGTGGGAATGCCGACAATCTCGCCGGTGTAGCGGCCCCGTTCGTCCCGCTCCGGTTCGGTGCCCAGTAGAATGTCCACGCCCAGCCGCCGGGCGATGGGCGCGGTGACGAAGGTGTTGGTGGCGGTGATGATCATCACCGTGTCGCCCTTTGCCTTGTGCGCTTCAATGGTCTCCAGTCCCTTCGGCAGGATGATCGGCTCAATGTACTGGCGCATGAACGCCTCATGCCAGCGGGCAAGCTCTTCGGGATCGCGCCCCACCAGCGGCGCCAGAGCAAAGCGCTGGTAGGCGTGAATGTCCAGTTCGCCGCGACAGTAGTCCTCGTAGAAGCGGTCGTTGATGCGGCGGTGCTCTACCGGATCCACGATGCCCTTTTCCGCCACGAACACGCCCCACAGATGGTCGCTGTCACCGGCCAGCAGCGTGTTGTCCAGATCAAAAATTGCCAGCGCCATATCCGCTTCCTACAATAGCTGGAATAAATAAGAAAAATCTGAGAGAGCACACAATGCCGGCGCATTATAACCGTGATGAGGATGATGCCCTCATCGACGAGGAGGGGTATCGCCCCAATGTGGGCATCATTCTGGTCAATCCGGAAGGGAAGCTGTTTCTGGGCAAGCGCATCAATCAGGATGCGTGGCAGTTTCCCCAGGGGGGCATTCATCCCAATGAGACACCTCAGCAGGCGCTGTTCCGCGAGCTGAAGGAGGAGGTGGGGCTCAACCCCGCCGACGTGCGTGTGCTGGGGCGCACGCGCGACTGGTTGCGCTATGACCTGCCGCCTCAGTATGTCCGACACCACAACCGGCCCGTCTGCATCGGTCAGAAGCAGATCTGGTTCATGGTGGGGCTGGTGGGAGACGAGTCCAGGATCCGTCTTGACCAGCATCACCATCCCGAGTTCGAAAGCTACCGCTGGGTGGACTACTGGGTGCCTGTGCAGGAGGTGGTGGAGTTCAAGCGTTCCGTCTATCAGCAGGCGCTCACCGAGCTGGAAGAGGCCATGAAGCGCCTGTGGCTGCCTCATGCACCATAGGCTGAATGACGTCCGCTTCATGTTAAGATACGCCGGTTTTCCGCGCGGGTCGTGACGACGGCCCCGACGCCCCGTGGCGCCAAAAGCGCCTGACAGACAAAGAGGTACGAATATGAGCGAGAAGTTCATCGACCAGGATCCGACAGAGGTCCAGGAGTGGCTGGAGGCCCTCGAGGCCGTGGTGGAGTTCGAAGGCACCGAGAAGGCCGAGCATCTGATCTCCACCCTGATCGCCAAAGCCCGCCAGTTCGGCATCGACACCCCTTATTCCGCCAACACGCCCTACATCAACACCATTCCTGTCGAGCAGCAGCCCAAGTATCCGGGCGACCTCAAGCTGGAGCAGCGTCTGCGCGCCATTCTGCGCTGGAACGCCATGGCCATGGTGGTGCGTGCCAACAAGCACACCGGCGTGGGCGGACACATCGCCTCATACGCCTCCAGCTGCACCCTGTACGAGGTGGGCTTCAACCACTTCTTCCGCGGTCCCGGCACCGAGCAGGGGCACGACATGGTGTTCTTTCAGGGGCACACCGCGCCGGGCATGTATGCGCGCGCCTATCTGGAAGGCCGTCTGGACGATGAACATCTGAAGAACTTCCGTCAGGAGGTGGATGGCCACGGTCTGTCTTCCTACCCGCACCCGTGGCTGATGCCCGGCTTCTGGCAGTTCCCCACCGTCTCCATGGGGCTGGGGCCGATCATGGCCATCTATCAGGCCCGTTTCATGAAATATATGCAGGCGCGTGGTCTGGCTCAGACCGACAAGCGCAAGGTATGGGCCTTCCTGGGTGATGGCGAGATGGACGAGCCGGAATCCCGCGGCGCCATCCATCTGGCCAGCCGCGAGAAGCTGAACAACCTGATCTTCGTCATCAACTGCAACCTGCAACGGCTGGACGGGCCGGTGCGCGGCAACGGCAAGATCATTCAGGAGCTGGAGGCCTTCTTCCGCGGCGCCGGCTGGAACGTGATCAAGGTCATCTGGGGCTCTGGCTGGGACCAGCTGCTGGCCAGGGACACCTCCGGCAAGCTGATCCAGCGCATGGGCGAGGTGGTCGACGGCGAATACCAGGCCTACAAGGCCAAGGACGGCGCCTATGTGCGCAAGCACTTCTTCGGCAAGTATCCGGAAACCGCCAAGCTGGTGGAAGACTGGACCGACGAGGAAATCTTCCGTCTGACCCGGGGCGGCCACAGCCCGCGCAAGATCTACGCGGCCTACAAGGCAGCCATGGAATCCGACCTGCCCACGGTCATTCTGGCCAAGACGGTCAAGGGTTACGGCATGGGGCCCTATGGGGAGGCGGCCAACACCACCCATCAGCAGAAGAAGCTGGACATCGAGGGGCTGAAGTATTTCCGCGACCGCTTTGCCGTGCCCATCTCCGACGAGCAGTTGGAGAAGGATGTGCCCTTCTACCGTCCGCCAGAAGACTCCGATATCATGCGTTACATGCGCGAGCGTCGGGAGGCGCTGGGCGGCTATCTGCCCCACCGGGAAGATCGGGGCGACAAGCTGCCTGCGCCGGATCTGTCCGCCTTCAAGCTGATGCTGGAAGGCACCGGCGAGCGCGAAATGTCCACCACCATGGCTTTCGTGCGCATTCTCTCCACCCTGCTGCGGGACAAGCAGCTGAAGGACCGCATCGTTCCCATCATTCCCGACGAGGCGCGCACCTTCGGCATGGAGGGCCTGTTCCGCCAGATCGGCATCTATGATCCTGCCGGTCAGCTGTACGAGCCGGTGGACAAGGATCAGGTGGCCTACTACAAGGAGTCCGAAAAGGGGCAGGTGCTGGAAGAGGGCATCAACGAGGCCGGCGCCATGTCCGACTGGATTGCGGCGGCCACCGCCTACGCCAACTATGGCGTCAGCATGATCCCGTTCTACATCTTCTACTCCATGTTCGGCTTCCAGCGCATTGGCGATCTGGTCTGGGCAGCGGGCGATCTGCGCGCCCGTGGCTTCCTCATCGGCGCCACCGCAGGCCGCACCACGCTGGAAGGCGAGGGGCTGCAGCACGACGACGGTCACAACCTGCTGTTCTATGACGCGGTGCCCAACTGCATGAGCTATGACCCCACCTTCGCCTACGAGATGGCGGTCATCATCCGTGACGGCATCAAGCGCATGTATGAAGACAAGGAAGATGTCTTCTACTACATCACCGCCATGAACGAGAACTACAGTCATCCGCCCATGCCGGAAGGGGCCGAGGAAGGCATTCTCAAGGGCATGTATCTGTTCCGCGCGGCGCAGGCGAAGGAAGGTCAGCCGGTGGTCAACCTGATGGGCTCCGGCACCATCTTCCGCGAAGCCATTGCCGCCGCCGAGCTGCTGGCGGAAGACTGGGGCGTGGCGGCCAACCTGTGGTCCGCGCCCAGCTTCAACCTGCTGGCCCGTGACGGCAAGGAGGTGGCGCGCTGGAACATGCTGCATCCGGAAGCCGAGCCGAAAAAACCCTATGTCACCCAGCTGCTCGAAGCCCATGAAGGGCCGTGCGTGGCGGCGACCGACTACATCCGCGACCTGCCGGAGAAGATCCGCGCCTGGGTGCCGCACACCTACATCACGCTGGGCACCGACGGTTTCGGCCGCTCCGACACGCGTGAGAAGCTGCGCCGCTTCTTCGAGGTCAACCGCTACTACATCACAGTGGCGGCGCTGAAGGGGCTGGCGGATGACGGCAAGCTGGACCGCGCCGTGGTCAGACAGGCCATCGACAAATACGGCATCGACGCGGACAGGACCTGGCCGCTGTATCTGTAATGACCGGGGCCGCCGCTGCGGCCCTTTTCACACCCGAAAGAAGGAACAGGCTGTATGAGCATCAAAACCATCACCCTGCCGGATATCGGCGACTTCGCTCAGGTGGATGTGATCGAAGTGCTGGTCAGTGAGGGCGACACCGTCGCCGTGGACGATTCGCTGATCACCCTGGAATCCGACAAGGCCAC
>NZ_WFYD01000047.1 GCF_015490265.1 Sulfurivirga sp.
GCCGCTGGATGGACGCACTCTCGCCCGCAGAGCTGTGGGTGCTGGAGACGGAACTGTGGCCCCATCTGCTGCTGGCGGCACGGGAGGCTGATGTGCCGGTGCGCATTGTCAATGCCCGCATTACCCACAAAACGCTCCGGGCGCCCGCCTTCCTGCGCACTGCCTGGCGCGAGGCGCTCGGGAGTGTCACCCAGGTGCTGGCCCGTGGATCATCGGATGCCGAAGCCTTCGTGCAGCTGGGTGCGCCAAGCGAACGGGTGTCGGCGGCGGGCAACCTCAAGGAGCTGGCCGCCGCTCGTCTGGCCCAACAGCCGCCTCGACCGCTGCGACAGGCGCCCTTTCTGCTGTTCGCCTCCGCCTACGATGACGAGATCGAAGGGCTGATGCCCATGCTGGCCGAAATGTCCCGCCCGCTGCCTTGGGTGATCGTCCCCCGCCGGCCGGATCAGGATGCCGAGTATGTGCGTCTGACGGCCGAGGAACAGGGGCTGACGACAGTGATGGTGGAACGGGATGAACAGGCTGACGCGGAAGCGGACGTTCTCATCGAAACCCGCTTCGGCACCCTGACCCGCTGGCTGAGCAATGCCGCGGCGGTGATGATGGGCGGCAGCTTCGCCCCCTATGGTGGCCACAACTTTCTTGAAGCCGCGGCGCTGGGACGGGCCATCATCACCGGCAGCGACATGCGGGATTTCACAGAGGAAACGGAAGCCTTCGTGCACGCAGGCGCGCTGATTCAGCTGGAAGACATGGAAGAAGCGGTGGAGACGGCCACACGCCTGGCCACTTCACCGGACAAGGCGCGGGCGCTGGGCGAACGGGCGCGTGCCACACTGCTGGAACGGGAAGCAGCCGTCCGCCAGCGCTATTTCACGGCGCTGGGCCTCAACCCAGACTCTTCTCATTGAGGCCGATGTCGCGCCTTGCGCCGGTGATGGAGACGCTGAAGCCGGCCATCACGTCGATCAGCGACATGACCACCAGCATCAGAAAGAACTGGTTGCCCGCCGCCGGAATGAGCAGAAACGCCAGCAGATAGCCGATGAACACGAAGGTGGAGAGCATGTGGTCCACCACCGTGATGTTGCTGATGCGCGTGGCCTTGAGCACCTCGAAAAACAGCATCACCAGACCCACCAGCACCAGCAGGCCGTTGACGGTGATGTACACCGGCGCGCCGGACACCAGCAGGAAAGAGAACAGCTCGCGGTTGAGCGTCTGCGCCCCGTCCCCCAGATAGATCACACCCAGATAGGCCAGCAGCACCCACAGCAGGGCCGGAATAGTTCCCACGATACCCATGATTCTCCTCCTTCGTTGCTGCGGCCATTTTAGCGTGACCGGCGCCGATGGGGTAAAATGAACGGTCCCGTTCATGAAATTCACAAAGGATTCCGACCATGGCACGCGTCACGGTAGAAGATTGTCTCGACAAGGTGGAAAACCGTTTTGAACTGGTTCTGGTGGCGGCCAAACGCGCACGCCAGATCGAGCGCGGCGCCGAGCCCACCGTACCCCGCGAGAACGACAAGCCCACGGTCATCGCCCTGCGCGAACTGGCCGAGAACAACATCGACCCCAAGGTTGTGCTGGAAGACCCGGACACCCCGCCGGTTTTCGGCTGATCCCTCCTGATGGAACACTCGGTCCAGCCTCTGCTTGACAGGGCCGCCGCCTATCTGCCGGCGGAGCAGGTGGCGCGGATCGAGCAAGCCTTTCAGTTCGCCTGCGACGCCCACGCCGGGCAGAAGCGCAAAAGCGGCGAGGACTACATCTGGCACCCGGTGGCGGTGGCGGAAATCCTCGCCGAGCACCAGCTTGACCATGAAAGCCTGATCGCCGCCCTGCTGCATGACGTGATCGAGGACACCCCGGTCACCAAGCAGGAGGTGGCCGAACGCTTCGGCGACACTGTGGCCGAACTGGTGGACGGCGTCACCAAGCTGGGCAAGATCAAGACCGACAGCCATCTGCAGGCCCAGGCGGAAAACTTCCGCAAGATGATGCTGGCCATGAGCCGGGATCTCAGGGTCATCCTTATCAAGCTGGCCGACCGCCTGCACAACATGCGCACCCTGGGCGTCATGCGTCCGGACAAGCAGCGGCGCATCGCCAGCGAGACGCTGGAAATCTACGCCCCCATCGCCGCCCGCCTCGGCATCAACGCCATGCGCATTGAGCTGGAGGACCTTGGCTTCAAGGCCATGCATCCGTGGCGCTACTGTGTGCTGGAGCATGCGGTCAAAAAGGCGCGCGGCCCAAGGCGCGAACTGGTCAACCAGATCACCGACGCCCTGCAGCAGCGGCTGGAGCAGGAAAAGGTGCCCGGCACCGTGCAGGGGCGGGAAAAACACCTCTACAGCCTCTACAAGAAAATGCGCGACAAGCGCATGCGCTTCGAGGAAATCCTCGACCTGTTCGCCTTCCGCATCATCACCGACAGCGTGGACGCCTGCTACCGGGCGCTGGGCGTGGTGCACCAGCTCTACAAACCCCTGCCCTTCCGCTTCAAGGACTACATCGCCATTCCCAAGCCCAACGGCTACCAGTCCCTGCATACCGTGGTCTTCGGACCCCATGGCAGCCACATCGAGGTGCAGATCCGCACCCGTCTGATGCATGAGGTGGCCGAACACGGCATCGCCGCCCACTGGGACTACAAGGAATCCGGCTCGGTCAAGCCCACCCCGGTGGAAACCCGCGCCAAGGAGTGGATCAAGCACCTGCTGGAAATCCAGCAGAACGCTGGCAATTCGGTGGAATTTCTCGAAAACGTCAAGGTGGACCTGTTTCCGGACGTCATCTACGTGTTCACTCCCAAGGGCGACATCGTCTCCCTGCCCAAGGGCGCCACACCCGTGGACTTCGCCTACCATGTGCACACCAACTTGGGTCATGCCTGCATTGGCGCCAAGGTGGACAAGGAGCTGGTGCCGCTGCGCACCCAGCTGGAAAGCGGCCAGACGGTGGAGATCATCAAGGGCAAAGAACTCCAGCCCAACCCCAGCTGGCTGGACTTTGTCGTCACGCCCAAGGCACGCACGCAGATACGCAACTTCCTCAAGCACCAGACGGCCATCAGCGCCAAGGACCTGGGGCGGCGGCTGCTCACCAAGGCGCTGCTCGGCTTCAACCTCTCCTGCCAGCATCTCACGGATGAAGAACGCCAGCGCATTCTGGATGCGCTCGGCATCGAAAGCTGGGAAGCACTGCTGGAGAAGATCGGCCTTGGCGAACGCAACGCCCAGCTGGTGGCCAAGCAGATTCACGACCTGCTGAGCGAGGATGGAGAAGACGGCGAACAGACCGGACATGAAACGCCCACGCTGGCCATCAGCGGCACGGAAGGGCTGGCAGTGCGCTTCGCCAACTGCTGTCACCCCATACCGGGTGACGACATCATCGGCTTCATCTCATCCGGCAAGGGGCTGGTCATCCACCGGGCCAACTGCCGCAACGTGCAGACCTACCGCAACCAGCCCGACAAATGGCTGGACGTGAAGTGGGAAGAGAAGGTGCAGGGACTGTATCACAGCCTGATTCAGCTGGAAGTGGAAAACCGCCGCGGCGCGCTGGCGGAGATCGCCACCACCATCGCCCGCACCGGCACCGACATCGCCCACGTGCAGTCGGAAGACAAGGACGAAACCTACAGCCTCATGCAGTTCGACATTCTGGTGCGTGACAGAAAGCACCTGGCCGAACTGATGCGCACCCTCAAGCGGGTGCCCATCGTCCAGCGCATTCAGCGGCTGTAAAAATCCTGCTCACGGCAGATTGACGACATCATCACTAAGAATGACCTTCTCAAACCCGCTGACATAATTCTTGATTCCAGCGTCCCACGCAGCCTTATCCACCAGCTTCAGCTCAAGAGTATCCGTGCCATCACCACCATCCACCGAGCCCGTAGTGGTATCGATGTTGTTGAGAACAACATAGTCATCACCCGTGCCAGCCTGAACAGTACCTTTCAGCAGGTTATGCATCTGGAAATAGTCATCACCGTCCCCCAGCGTCACAGTCTGGCCGCTGACAAGATCACCTGCGATAACCATGTCATTCCCCACGCCGGTATCAACGGCCACATCAATGGTGCCGCCCACATCAATGATGTCGCTGCCGCCATCGGTATTCAGCGCGCAGTCACGTTTGGCATCTCCCTCGATGATGAACAGGTCATCACCACTGCCCACCAGAATCGGGGCGTAGCAGGTGCCTTTCACCCGGGCGGAGTTGTTGCCGTTTTTCAAATCCCAACCTTGGGAGTTTTCATCTGGTGCCGGATAGCCAAGGTCACCCAGGGCAACCACATTGTCATCTCCATCACTGCCAATCACCTTCTGACGAGAATTGGCGAAGAAGTAGGCATAGTTGTCTCCCGGCCCAAGATAGGTATCCCGATCCGTATCACCACCGATCAGCACCTCGTCATTACCCGCACCCAGATCAACATTGCCGGCCACCTCCACCGTGTTCTCATTCTTGTAAGCCGGCTGGCCAAACCAGATGGA
>NZ_WFYD01000048.1 GCF_015490265.1 Sulfurivirga sp.
CGGGGGTGTCCAACAAGCTGTTCCTGCACACGGCGGTCAACGCCGTGCGCGAGGCGCGCGGTCTGCCGCCGCTGGAGATGGACGCGTTCGAGGAGCTGGCGGCGGAGAAGATGAAGCTGCTCAAGATGCGTCCCGACATGCTGGAACGCTCTGTGAACGTGGGCTTCTCCGGTGGTGAGAAGAAGCGCAACGACATCTTTCAGATGGCCATGCTGGAGCCCAAGCTGGCGGTGATGGATGAGACCGACTCCGGTCTGGACATCGACGCGCTCAAGATCGTCGCCGATGGCGTCAACCGTCTGCGTGACGGCCAGCGCAGCTTCATCGTGGTGACCCACTATCAGCGCCTGTTGGACTACATCCGCCCGGATCACGTGCATGTGCTCTACAAGGGCCGCATCGTCAAGTCCGGTGGCTTCGAGCTGGCGCAGGAACTGGAGGAGAAAGGCTATGACGACATCATCCGCCAGTTCGGTGAGTAAGGTGGAGTTTCGCCCCCACCGTCTCAGCGACCAGGCGCTGGCGGTGCTGGCTCCGCTGGTCGAACGCCTTGACGACGACTGGGCGGTAGTGCGCCGTGCCGCATTCGATGCGCTGAAAACCCGTGGCTTCCCCTCCCGCAAGGAGGAGGACTGGCAGTACACGCCGCTGGACGCGTTGCTGGCGGAGGACTGGGTGCTGCCGCAGGACGGAGAGGCGGATGTGAACGCTTTCCGCCCGCCGTTTGACCATGTGCTGATCGCCTTTGTGGATGGCCGCTGCGTCACCGATCCGCAAGATCTGTCCGTCAAAGGGCTCCACGTGCGTCCGTTGCTGGCGCAGGCGGATGCCGCACTGCGGGATCGGTGGCGTCTGCAGGCCCGGCCGGAGGCCGACCCCTTCCAGCTGCTCAACCTGGCGCTGATGCGTGACGGTATGGCCATCGAGGTGAGTGGACAGGTGGCGGAGACCGTGGTGCTGCTGCATGTGCACACGCAGCCGGGCGTGACCGCCGTGCGCCACCGCGTCACCCTGAAAGCCCACGCCCAGCTGACGCTGGTGGAACTGCATGTGTCCGTTGGCGAGGCTGCGGGGCTGGTCAACCCGGTCATCGAGACCGAGCTGGGCGAGGGCGCCGTGCTTCGGCATGTCAAGCTGCAGCAGCTGGCCGGGCAGGCCTTTCACATGGGCTGGCACGCCGTGCGTCAGCAGGGCGGCAGCCAGCTGCTCAGCGACACGGTGCAGCTGGGCGGCCGGGTGAGCCGTCACATGACGCATACCTGCCTGCTGAATGAGAACGCCGGCAGTGAGGTCAACAGCGCGGCGCTGGTGAGGGATCAGCAGGTGATCGACAGCCGCACCTTCACCGATCACGCCAGCGCCCACTGCTTTTCCCGTCAGAACCATCGGCTGGTGGTGGCCGACAGCGGCCGCGGCGTGTTCGATGGCATGATTCACGTGGCCCGTGGCGCCCAGAAGACCGATGGCCTGATGGACAACAAGAACCTGCTCATCGGCGATCGGGCCAAGGTGGACGCCAAACCCCGGCTGGAGATCTACGCCGATGACGTCAAATGCTCCCACGGCTCCGCCACCGGTCAGCTGGACCGGGATCAGCTGTTCTACCTGCGTGCCCGGGGGCTGGACGCCGACACGGCGCGCCGTCTGATCACCCGCGCCTTTCTGGCCGAACCGCTGGAAGGGATCACCCATGATGCCCTGCGTGGCTGGCTGATCGGTCTGCTGGACGAGGCCGTGTCGACCCTGTGATTCATCCGCTCCCGATCGGGGGCGTCTCCATTCACTTGCAAAGGAAACGCCATGCTGGACAATGCCGCCATTCGTGCCCAGTTTCCCATTCTGGCCCAGACAGAGAACGGCCACCCCCTGGTCTATCTGGACAGCGCTGCCACGTCGCAGAAACCCTTGCGAGTTATTGAGGCGCTGGATCGCTACTACCGTGAGCAGAACGCCAATGTGCACCGGGGCGTGTATGGGCTGAGCGAGCGGGCCACGGACCTTTACGAGGGCGCGCGTGGCGCGATGGGCGCCTTTCTCAACGCCGCCACACCGTTGGAGATCATCTTCGTCCGGGGCGCCACCGAAGGGATCAACCTGGTGGCCAGCTCCCTTGGCAAGTTGCTGAAGCCGGGTGATGAAATCCTCATCTCCGCCATGGAGCACCACTCCAACATCGTGCCGTGGCAGTTTCTGCGGGATGAGCGGGGCATCCATCTCAGAGTGATTCCCATGGATGAGCGGGGCGTGCTGGACATGGATGCCTTCCGCGGGCTGCTCAACGAGCGTACCCGGCTGGTGGCGGTCACCCACATGTCCAATGCGCTGGGCACCATCAACCCGGTGCGCGAGATCGTGGACGCGGCCAAGGCTGTGGGGGCGCTGACGCTGATCGATGGCGCCCAGGCGGCCCCGCACATGCCGATTGACGTGCAGGCACTGGGGTGCGACTTCTACGTGCTTTCCGGGCACAAGATGTATGGTCCCACCGGTATTGGTGTGCTCTACGGTCGTATGGAGGTGCTGGAAACCCTGCCGCCATATCAGGGGGGCGGTGACATGATCCGTTCGGTCACTTTCGAGAAGACCGAGTTCAACGTGCTGCCCTACCGCTTCGAGGCGGGCACGCCGCACATCGCCGGTGCCATCGGGCTGGCCGAGGCTGCCCGCTGGATGGAGGAGGTGGGGCGGCAGGCCATCTTCGACTATGAGCATGAGCTGTTGCAGTATGCCACCGAACGGCTGCAGGCCATTGATGGCCTGCGCCTGATCGGCACTGCACCGCAGAAGGGCGGAGTGCTGTCGTTCGTCATTGATGGCGCCCATCCTCATGATGTGGCCACGCTTATCGATCAGGACGGCATTGCCGTGCGCGCCAGCCATCACTGCGCCCAGCCGGTGATGGATTTCTTTGGCGTGCCGGCGACGGTGCGCGCCTCGCTGGGTGTGTACAATAACCGCGAGGACATTGACCGCCTTGTGGCGGCTCTGAACGATGCGCTGGAGATGCTTCGATGAGCGATAAGGCCCCGCTGCAATGGATCCGCATGGCGCTGATGCCGCTGCCCCACATGGAAAAGACACTCTCGCCCACGGTCATTTTCTGGAACCATGAGACCGGTGAGCTGGTGGGAGAGGGGGTCGAGCAGGTGCAGCCGCTCATTGATGAGTATGTGCGGGCCGGCAGCATCACCAACCGGGCGGGCGAGCACATCCCCGTCACCCTGCCGCTGACCGACAACACCGCCCTGGCGCTGGTGCTGTCGCAGCACTACTGGGTCTCCCCCCAGCCGGTGGATGCGCCGGAAGAACCGCCTCGCGACGCCCCCCTGCAGTAACGGGGTCTCCCCCAATTTTGACAGGTCACATTCCGTCCGCCCCGCCGCGAAGTGAAAAAACCGGCCTGGAAGGGCGTGAGCGGCACCTCAGACCTGCAAACGAGCTGACGGCGCTTTGCAGAAGTTGAACCCTGAGTGTTTCCAAAGGTGCGTATCAATCGTGGGGCGGTCAGCGCTTTTCGACAGCCACATTTCGCACGGGGTCTCCCCAGATTTTGCAGGATCACACGCTGACCGGGCGCTGTGTCGGTGCGAAAAACGTTGATTTCCGGCTTGCAGGCGCATTCAGACGGGTTGTCTGATTCTGAGGCTTATCGTGTCTTTTCCGGACTTGCAGTGGGCAGCGCTGGTCTGGGGGCGAGTTTGAATTCCCCCTGCTTTCACCTATAATACGCCCACACCTCAGCGGTGGGGTGGCTGAGCGGTTGAAAGCACCGGTCTTGAAAACCGGCGTGGGTTGATAGCCCACCGTGGGTTCGAATCCCACCCCCACCGCCATCAACCTGTTTCACCCCGTCTCATACAGTCTCAACTTTCCAGTAAAAACAGTCACTTACGCGGATTTGCTGTTTCACCCCGTCTCATCTGATACCATCCAATCGCAGGATTTTGGGCATACGTTTGGGCATACACTTCGGGCGTATGCCTACGGCGTGTGATTTTGTATGCCCACGACCGTGTGAAACCCAGGCAGCGCAAGGGAGGGAGCCATGCCAAAACAGACGGTTCCACTGACAGATGCACGCATCCGTAAGGCCAAACCGAAGGAAAAGGCCTATACGCTGTATGACGGTGATGGATTGGAGCTTCATATCCGCCCCAGTGGTTCAAAACGCTGGCGGTTCCGCTATTACAGGCCGGATGATGGCAGGCGCACGATGATGAGCCTGGGTGCCTATCCTGATGTTTCCCTGCAACAGGCGCGTGAGATGGCTGCAGAGCAGCGCGGGTTGCTTGCGCAGGGTATAGACCCCGTTCAGCATAGGGACTCTGAAATGGCGCGCCTGCGTGCCGAGAAAGAGACGCAGCGCCGCGAGACCAATCCGACTTTTTCAGAGCTGTTCGAGCGCTGGTATCGGGAACGGGAAAAGCAGTGGAAGCCCGCCCATGCCCGCGACATCTGGCAGAGAATGGAAAAGCACATCCTGCCCTATCTGGGCGCGGTGCCTGTGCGTGAGCTGACCATTCAGCAGTTCCTTGAGGTGCTCAAGCGTATTGAGGCCACAGGGCGCGTAGAGACGATGAAACGGGTGCTTCAGTATTGCAACGGCGTGATGCGCTATGGCGTCACCTTTGGCCTGTGTCCGGCCAATCCGCTGAACGATTTGGACAGGTCAGTTTTCCGCAAGGCGGAGAAAGGCAACTATCCTCACACCACCGACCCGGCCATACTGCGGCAGATTCTGCGCGCCATAGATGAGTATGCCGGGGATATGGCGGTGCGCTCTGCCCTCCAGCTTCAGCCCCATGTGTTTCTGCGTCCCAGGGAATTGGCGCATATGCGCTGGGAGGAAGTGAATTTCGAGGCCGGCCAGATAGAGATTCCCGCTGAGCGCATGAAGAAAAAGCGCGACCATGTGGTGCCCATGAGCCAGTGGGTGCGCGCCAGGCTGGAAGAGCTGTATGGCATTTACGGGGAGGTTTCGCCCTATGTGTTTCCCTCACCTCGGAGCATGCACCGCCCCATCAGTGAGCAGAGCCTGAACGCTGGGCTGAACCGAATGGGCTTCAAGGGTATTCAGTCTGCTCATGGCTTTCGGCATACGGCATCCACCCTGCTGAATGAGCGAGGCTACAACAGCGAGTGGGTGGAAATGCAGCTGGCCCATGTGGACAGGAACACTGTGCGCGGCACCTATAACAAGGCCCAGCATCTGGCCGGGCGCAGGCAGATGATGGAAGACTGGAGCCAGTGGCTGCTGAGTCTGAAAGAAAGCGCCAAGGTGGTGCCCATCTTCAGACAGGCCTGACCCTTTCACCAGTCTGGCTGTCAGCCCGCCACCGTGCGGGCTTTTTTGTGCGCCAGGGGTAGAGAGGGATGGGGGAATCTCTTTCTCTATCAAACAATATATATAAATAACAACAATAACAACAATAATACTTTAAGGCTTGTAAGTAGTTGATTTATTGTCTGAAATTTGTTGACACTTTCTGACAACATCCTGTCAACATGCGTCAACACCACCCGAAGGCCACCATCCTGCCCTGTGGCGTGGCAAGTGAGAGAGGTATGGGGGTGCCCTCCCTTGGCGAAAGTGGCCAGAAAGCGATAGAGGGAGGATTTGAGGTTGCAGGCCAGGGCATGCGATGTATCGGGTGCGAAAGGCGACAGCACGGGGTGAGGCTTCAGGTGGCGGGTCCTTCCCAAGGGTTGCTATTTGTGGGTGCGCGGACGCGCGGAATTTGCCCAGCCACAGAGTTTCCTGCTTGGTTAACTGGTGAACACCAGAGGTGAACAGGGCAGCTGACAGGTCGCGTCAGAGCAGGCTTGCGGTGGTTTCCTGATGGTTTCCTGAGTGGTAACATCAAGTTCAGGAAAAGGGTGTGCCGAGGGCCCCTGAGGGGTTTAAGGAAGGCGGGTAGTTCGAGGCCGCTGATTTATCCAGTGTCAGAGTTTAGTGTTTAGTAAACCAGTAAACCGCAGAGTAAACCATTGGACGAATTCATCACTCAAAAAGAACTTGCGGCGCATTTCGGGCTGACGAAGGGCTACATCTCGCAGCTGGTGAGGCGTGGCGTGTTGGATGGCTGCCGCAAGGGCGGCAAATTCGTGCGGCTTACGGGAGGCGAACACAATACTCCACCGCCACCTGCCGAAACCCCCGCCTGAAATCAATCCCTTCTGCCCATCTGTCGAATCCGTAAGCCTGTTCAGTTGCACCGTTCTGATAAGCCCTGAGACGGGGTGGCACGGCATGCATCATGCGGTTTATGATATTTATGAAATTATCACAAACATAAACCGAGGTTGGCAATGCAGGCGCGAGAGGTGTTCGCAAGACGGCTGAAACAGCTGCGCGAGATGCGCGGCCTATCCATGAAAGCGCTGGGCGAGACTGTCGGTGTGAGCGCCAACATGGTCAAGAAATACGAGCATGGCCAGAGCATGCCCACCGGTCAGACTCTCGCTCGGCTGGCCAATGCCCTTGATGTCACCCTGGAACAGCTGTTCAGGCCGTTCGTTTACACCTTTGAGGGTGCGCAGTTCCGCAAGCGCGCCAATCTGCCCGTCAGAACACTCAGACGCATTCAGGGTGAGCTGGCCGACCAGATTGAACGGTGGATGATGCTGCGCGCCTGGTGGCCGGGAGATTTCCCCGTTGCTCCGTTTGCTGGCATTGATGGCCTGCCTGAGCGCATCAGCACGCTGGAAGAGGTGGAACGGGTGACCGACACCGTGCGCCGGGCATGGGCGCTGGGCACTAACCCCATCCCCGACCTGACCGACACGCTGGAAATGCAGGGCATTCTGGTGGTGCAGACCAGGGTGAATGCCGAAGGCCGGTTTGATGGCCTGCAGGCGTGGGCGGACGATTACCCGGTGATTGCCGTCTCAGCCCTGTGGCCGGGTGACCGCCAGCGCTTCACCCTGGCCCACGAACTGGGCCACCTGCTATTGGACACCCGCCTTGATGGCGTGGATGCGGAACAGGCCGCCAATCGCTTTGCCGGGGCCTTACTGCTGCCCCGTGATGAGCTGGTGCGTCATCTGGGCGAACGGCGCGCCCATATCGAGCCACGGGAGCTGTATCTGCTCAAACGAGAGTTTGGCCTGAGCATGGCGGCGGTGGCCTATCGCGCCAAGGATGCGGGCATTATCGACCAGACTATCTTTACCCGGCTGATGCGCCTGTTCCGAGCCAACGGCTGGCACCGTCAGGAACCGGGCGTGCCCTGCCCACCCGAACAGCCCCGGCTGTTTGAACAGCTGGTGTTCCGTCTGCTGGCCGATGGCGGCATCTCTCCATCCAAGGCGGCGGAACTGCTGGGCATTGATACCCACCAGCTGGAACAGCTGCGTCAATTGGGGGCGGGTTGCGGGGATGGGTGATGTGGTTTCATGTCTGAAACCATTGAAACCAGAGCGTGCCATCTGACCGATTTGTTTGACCGTGTGGGATAAAAATCAACAGCCTTTTCCACAGTCAGAAAGCCTGAAACACCAAGCATAAAAACGCCTTTTGTGCACCCACTATATCTTGTGTGGTTGTGGATAACTGGGTTCAATATTGTGGGATACAGGTATTTACAGCCAGATATTTTGAGGTATGATTAGAGGCGCATGAAAAAACCCGCTGAGGTGTTGGCGCACCTAGCGGGTTCAGAGAATCCGTTTGGGAAGTGCAAAATGCGTTTGTTGCTTGTTGCTCGGACGCGCTTCCTGTCCCAAACGGGCATTTGCAACCATAGAGGTGGCAGCCTCTACGGGAAGTCGCGAAGGCCGGAACGCCTGAAAAGACATTCCGGCCCAGCAACTTCACTTTTAGTGTACTAAATTTGAACAATGAAGTTTTGGAAATTTGGGAGGATTTGGTAGAGATTGATGGCTCAAGATGGCTATTGATGAATACCAAACTACCCGTCTGAAACCTCTTGTACCGTAGAGTAGAACTGCCGCCTCTTTCCCAACAGAAAGAGGTGTTTGATGGAAGCTAAATGCTATCTATCTGCCCGTGAAGCCGCCAAGCGGCTGGGCATCTCGACGCCGGGGTTCTACCGGTTCGTAAAACAGGGCCTTCTGCCCGCACCTTCCAAGCTTGGCAAAGCCTCCCGGTGGCGTGTTGATGAGCTTGACCGCGCCATGTCCCAACTGAAGCAGGGAGGGGCGCGCCATGACTGACAAGATTCAACTTCCCCCGGGCCGCTATGTGCGCGCCACGCAGCTGGCCCAGATGCTGGGACTGAGCCGTTCCACCATCTGGCGTTATGCCAGCCAAGGCAAGTTCCCCAAACCCATCAAGCTGACGGAAAACACCACTGTCTGGGACATGCGCGAAGTGGAAGCCTGGGTCGAGGCGCGCCGTGCGGCGCAGGGAGGTGCGGCATGACAGAGCACAACGCTGACCGTGCTTTTGAACCGCATCTGCCTGCCAGCGGCACGCAGGCTTTCACCATGCTCAAACGCCTTGCCGAACTGCCGCCGGGCGAATGGGTGGCCATAGACAGCTTCAAGCCCGGTATGGGCAATCCGGCCAGTCCGAAGCAGCGGCTGGTGGATGAATACGGCTGGCATATCGAGCTGCTGGAACAGGATGTGCACACGCTTGGGCGCATCTCCAAGGGCTACTACCGCCTGACCAAGGAACATCATGCCCTGGCGCGTACCCTGTTCGCCGACTACTACGCCCGGCAGGGCAAAGGAGGTGGCGCATGATGGCCACACACGAAAAAGCCCGCCGGGTCGGGGCGGGCCTAGATGTCGCTGACCGTGTGAGAGTCCATACAGCGCAAGGTCAGTATAAGGCACATCCTTGCCCCTGTCAGCCCGAAAACGGCCCTCAGAATGCCCTGAAATGGCCCCAGAGCGGTCATAAGGTGCGTCATGCGCAGGTGGGCAAAAACCGCGCCGTGCAAAAACGATGGTGGCCCCTTTGCACCGCCTTGACACGGCATGAGACGGCCTGCACAATTGAGCGTGCACGGGCAAAATCCCGTGCGCGGGTGTGGCAGCCCGATTACCGAAAGGCGGGAGCAAATCACCGCCGTGTTTTCTCTGGCGGTTTTTTTGTGCCTGCTGTTTCCAATGCGGCGGCTTGTGCGTGGGAACCCGCAAGGGTTGCCGGTGTGCCTTTCGGGCCGGTCTGCCACCCCCGTGCAAGTCGCCTCCAACCATCTGTGTGGCAGCGGATGGGTGGGGGTAGTTTGAGAACTACCGAAAGGAAACAGACCATGCACACCCAATCCTGTCGGGCCGGTGCGCCCATACCTGATGACAGACCGCGCCTGTCGGTTCGCAAGTCTCACGGCCAGTGGCTGGTCATTCTCACAACTTCCAACGGCAAGACCGTGCTGCCCTTTGACAGCTTCGAGGCGCTTTTGCAGGCGCTCAGGCTGTGGTGGGCCTTGCACGCGCCCCCTGATGTGTCGCCGCCTTCCTGTGGCGTGACAGTCGGGAGGGGCGCGCCATGTCTAAACTGAAATCCCTCCCCCTGTGGCAGTGGCGGCTGTTGGTGCGCTTTATCCGCATGGTGCACATCCGCCCGGACGATGCGGGCCGCTATGTGATTGAAGTGCGCCTGCCGCTGGTGGGCCACGGCCTGTTGGCGGATAAACAGGGCCGGGCCGTGCGCTTCGACACCTTCGAGGCCGCCTGTGCCTTTGCCCACCACCACGGTATCGCCATGGTGTCGGTGCCCACCTGTCCGGTGGCACGCCTGCATACCGCCCGCGAGATGACCCAATCCATCCTGAGCGACATCAGAGGAGGCCTGTCATGAAAAAACTCACCCTGTCTGGCCTGCGCCGACTGGAGCGCACCGGCGAAAACGTCTTTATCACCGTGGAAATGGGCTGGGAGGCGAGTGAGCCCGTCTGGGAAGCCTATGCCCATTATCTGGGCCGCGTGATGCCCGTGGCCTTTGACGACTACAGCAGCGTGCGCAGCGTGTCGGTTCCGGCCCTGTGCAACCTGCTGAGCGACTGCGGCACCGTTCAGGCGGTGCTGAATGTGGAACAGGTGGCCCGTGCCTACCGCATGGGGCCTGAATCAGAGGAGGACGCCCTATGACCACGTATATCCGCAAAGTGATTGAAGCCCACCATGCGGCGCTGGAACGGGCCACAGACGGCAATATCGCCCTGGGGCGCACGGATGCCAGGGGGCTGAAGGTGGCGCGCGAGGCGCTGGAATTCGCATCGTCCCTGCTGGACAACAGCATCACGGAGATTGAAGCGGACGCCTATGTGTTCGCCGGGGCGTTGGCGGATAACGACAAACGGCTGGAGGTAAGCCAGGAACATCTGGAGATGACCGCCTATGGCCTGTGCGACAGGCTGAACATCATCCGCAAGGCGTGGCGGCTGATGGAAGACGCGCGCCATGTTCTGAATCAGGCCAGCAGGGAGGATGCGGCATGAAACGACCCCCAAGTGAACGCAAGCTGCGCAACCGGCTGCGCCCTTACTTCAATCGGGTGGGCGTCAGCCGTATGCCGGAGCTGATATTTGACGGGCGTAAGCACCATTTCAGCCAGTGGGGGCTGTCGTATCAGGGCCGCTGGTGGTATCGCCTCAGCCCGGAGCACAACCGGGGCGCGATTGGTGACGAGCGGGGGCTGATTGTGGCCTTCCGCCTGTGGCCGGAGCCGTCCCCCTTCGATGGCGAGCTGACTCATGCGGGACACAGCCTGCGGGAGGTGTGAGATGGCGGAGCTGACCACCATCCGTGCCGCTTCCATGGAAGAGGCCATGCAACAGGCGGGTCTGCAGGTTCCGCCTTCCCTGCCGCCGGGCAAGCTGGTGCGTTTCCGCACGGCGGGCAGCAGCCGCTCCGGCTGGGCCAAGCGTTTTGCCGACGGACGCGGGGGCGTGTTCGGCGACTGGATAACCGATGAGCGCTACCTGTGGCTCTCAGATACGGGCGAGCCGTTTGACGAAGCCGGACGGGAGCTGATACGCCAGCAGGCGGAACTGGCCCGTCAGCGCTATGAGCGGGAACAGCGCCGCAGGCAGGCGCAGGCGGCGCGCACCGCCGCCGATATCTGGGCGCAGGCCGAACCGGTCAGCGACCACCCCTATCTGCGCGCCAAGGGAATTCAGCCGGGCTGGCATCTGGGGCCGGTGCGTCAGTATCGCGGCCAGCTGGTTATTCCCGTGCTGGCGCTCTCAGGGGGCAATACGGGCGAGATTGTCAGCCTGCAATTCATTGCACCCAGTGGCGGGAAGCGTTTTCTGTCCGGCGGACGCGTTCAGGGGGCGGGCTGGCTGATGCACGCCCGCGACTGCGACGGGGAGATTTTCATCTGCGAAGGCTGGGCCACGGCGGTGACCCTGGGCAACGCATTCTTTCCCGGTGCGCAGGTGGTGGCTGCCTTCAACGCAGGCAATCTGGTGGATGTGGCGCTGGCCATCCGCACCCAGTGCCCCAAAGCCAGGCTGACCATCGCAGCGGATAACGACCACAGAACACGCGGCAATCCGGGCCTGACCAAGGCGCGGGAGGCCGCAGCCGCCACCGGAGCACGCATCTTCTACCCGGATAAGGCGGCATTAGGGACGGGCACGGACTTTAACGACCTGTATCTGACCCAGAAGGAGGGGGCAACAGAATGACCATTACACCGCATCCGGCCATTCAGCAGAGTGAGCCGGACTATCCCGAAATCATCCCGTTCGACGGGGCCGAGGTGCCCGACTATCAGCCCGGCATGCTGCCTGCGGTGCTGGAAGACTGGGCCGCTGATGTGAGCGAATGCATGGACTGCGCGCCAATCGACATGGCCGCTGCCTGCGCCGTGATTGTGGCGGGCACGGCCATAGGTCGCCACTGCGCCATACAGCCGAAACGGGCCGTCTCCAGCTATCGGCGCTATCCGCTGCTGTGGGGTATGCTGGTGGCTCCGTCTGGCGTCAAGAAAACACCGATTATCGACCAGATGACCGCGCCGCTGTTCGAGTATGAGCGCGACCGGGCCGAACAGATAGCCTTCCGCCGGGCGGAATGGTCTGCCCGCGTGCGCGCCGCACGGCTTGACCTGGCCGCCGCAGAGAAACGCTATCAGGCCGCCCGTGCTGCTGAAAATGAGGCAGAGGCACAGGCGGCCCTGGCAGAGATGGCCGATGCCGAGGCGCGCGCCAGTGAGCCGGAACCCATAGAGCGGCTGCTGGTGACCGACACCACCTATGAGGCGCTGGAAGACATCATGGCCAGCACCCGGCGCGGCCTGTTGCTCAAGATGGACGAAACCGCCCAGTTCATCAAGCGGCTGGAACAGGACAGAAACGCCGCCGAACGGCAGTTCTACCTGTGGAGCTGGCAACCGGGCACGCCCTACACAATCGACCGCAAGACCCGCCGGGCGCGTCCCGCAGAGGGCGGCCTGGCGGTGCTGGGGGCCGCTCAGCCGGACGCCCTGCGCAGGCTGATACAGGGCATCAACGCTGGCGGTGCGTCCAATGATGGCCTGTTGCAGCGCTTTCAGGTGATGGTCATGCCCCGCATCGAGGGCGGGGCCTATGTGGACAGGCCCATCAATGAGATGGCACGCGGGCAGTATGAGCGGGCCATCCGCGACCTGTTCAAATACGACTGGGCCGACTCCGACAGATGCCAGCCGCGCGTCTTCACCTTTGACGAGCTGGCCCAGAGCCGCTTCAAGGCATGGAGCATGCGCCACAGCGCCGCCATCCGCAGCGAACAGACCGGCAGCGCCTTTGCCTCCCATCTGGCCAAGTATGACACCCTCATCAGTGCCCTGGCGCTCATCTTCGAGCTGGTGGAAAACCCGCTGGCCGAACAGGTGGGGCTGGAGAGCTTCACCCGCGCCGAGCGCTACACCGAGTATCTGCGCGGCCATGCGGAAGCCATCTACGGCATTGGCCAGCCCATGCATGTTCAGGACGCCATCAGCCTGCTGACCCGTTTCCAGAACGGCAAATGGCCTGACAGGCTGGCCCAGGTTTTCAATGCGCGGGACGCACAACAGGCGCGTCTGCTGGGACGCAACGGCATCCGCTCAGAGCGCTACCAGGCCGCCATCAGTGAGCTGGCCACCCGCGGCTACCTGATACCCGTGCATGACGGGCGTGCCTTTGCCTGGAACCCCACCCTGACGCAACAGGATGCGTCCTGAGACTCACCGGAACGCGCCCTGAGCATCTTCCCATCCTTCGGGCGGCTACTATCTATGCCGCCTTTCCTTTCTTCGCCTGTGGTGGCCTCACGGGCTGTGTATCAACCCGGCTGTTGTCACAGCTGTTCCCCCTGTTGCCTGATTGTTGACGCCCCCGTGTCAACGCCCGGAACCCGCGCCAGTGCTGGCTTCAGGGCTGGTTTGTTGTCGTTGTTGACACTGTTGACAACATTCTTGGGATATGAGATGAGAGCGCCGTTTTGATACCATACTCGATATAGAAAAGGCAGAGTTGATATGGCATATCGCATAGAGTGGCAGGCCAAGGCCATCCGCCAGTTGGCTAAACTCAAAGACCGGCGCACCCAGCAGCGTATTACCCAAGCGGTCAGGGCCTTTGGCGAGGGCAAGCCATGCGATGTCAGACGGCTGGTCAATCACCGCTATACCCATCGGCTGAGGGTGGGGGACTGGCGCGTGCTGATGACCCTTCACGAACAGGAAATCCGCATTGCCTACATCGAAGAGGTGAAAAAACGAGATGAGCGCACCTACTGACCCGCAAATCATCCACCACAACGGCCAGCCCGCCTTTGTGGTCATTCCCTATGACCAGTATCAGGCCCAACAGGGCGCGCAGGGCTTCGACAAACGCACCACCGCGCCACAGGAAGTGGTGGAAATGATGGTGGAAGGGGCCAGCCTGCTCAAGGCCTGGCGCAAGTATTTCGGCCTGTCACAGCGAGAGCTGGCCGAACGGGCCGGACTGACTCAGGCACAGGTGGCCAATATCGAAAATGGCCGCCAGATTCCCCGCGCCGACACCCTGCTGAAACTGTCCGATGCCCTTGGTGTGGCCGCCGAACTGCTGTGGGTGTATGACGAGGATGAATGAAGAATACTGGTTCCCCTGTTGACACAAAGGCACCGGCTGTTGCCCCATGTTGACAAGGCCATGTCAACAGCGCCAGCCCAGTATTGGCGCGGGTTTTGGGGCTGTCTGTTGTCATTGTTGACATTGTTGACAACATTTTGAGATTGGGGGATGTGATGCGCTCGTGTTGACACCACTCCCCCGAATGTTGCCCTGTGTTGACAACCCCGTGTCAACGCCCGGAACCCGCGCCAGTGCTGGCTTCAGGGCTGGTTTGTTGTCGTTGTTGACACTGTTGACACGTTTTTGGGAATTGGGTGTTTCTGGCCCGGTGTACGACCACGCTGTCAACATCCGTCATGAGTGAAGGAGAGGGTCAGACGAGGCAGAGCGCTATTCCAAGCGATGAATTTTGGGCATACATTTGGGCATACAAAATCAGCCAGCAGTTATAACTCGTTGATTTAAGGGGTAATGCAAATCCCACCCCCACCGCCATCCATTCTTTCCTCCTATTTCCGTTTCGCCTTTATTCGAGCTTCTCAGCACTTTGTTTCTTCTGCGGGGAAGATTCAGCAGCAAGAGGCTGTCCGCATTTCTGCATGCATTCATCGGCGAATGTGATGATCGGTCGGGCAAGAAAAAGGCGCCTGCGAAGGCGCCTTGGGGAGAACGCCGGAACGTCTTCTTGCTTCAGAACACCGTGCGTGCCCGCAGGCCCACCACGGTATTGGTGTCGTGGGTGTGGTCCAGCGCCGGGTTGACGATGAATTGCACGCTGGGAGTCAGCTGCAGGTGTCTGCCCAGCTGGAACAGCCAGTAGGCTTCCATGGTCCACTGGTCCTTGCGCGCGTCCGGATAGTCGATGTGGTTGGGGCGGCCCCAGTTGAGGCCGATGCCCAGGGTGTCGCCATCACCGGACATGAGCCGGGCGCCGCCAATGCTGATGGAGGCTTCAAGCAGAGCGTTGCCGTCATCCGACCAGCCACCCCGCAGGAAGCTCATCCAGTTCTTGCCGTGAGTGCTGCTGGAGGAGAGGGCCACGCCCCAGCCGGAACGTGCGCCTGCGTCCTTGCGCCTGTCCACCTGCCACAGAGTGAGATGGACGTTGTGGAAGAACAGGCTCTGGCGATTGGGTGACCAGCCCAGCTCCACCGATTTGAAGGTTTCGAACTTGTTGAAGAAGGAGTCGAAGCCGTCGAAGAGCTTGCCCGCGTCCGCATTGGCGTCAGCGATGCCGGCGGAGAGGTAGAGGTTGTCGTCGAGCCAGCCGCCCAGCATGGCGCCCAGCGCGCCATCCGGCAGGCTGCCGATGGTGCCCGAGCCGGTGGCAAACACCAGGTTGGAGAAGCTTGTCCACGGACTGGCCAGCAGGTGCACGTCCACATAGTCGGTCACGTCCATGAAACCGGTGAACAGCAGCAGGCGCTTGCTGTCGAAGGTCTGCTTCCAGTAGAGATTGGTAGCGTGGAAGCCCTGGTCGCTGAAGGTGGAATGCAGCAGGCCGTCATAGCCGATCTCGAAACCGAAGGCGTTGGGTGCCACGGAGGTGAAGGCGTGGCGGTGCTCCAGCTTCACCACCAGACTGCCGCGGTCTTCACCCCGTTGCAGCAGCGTCCAGTCGGTGTAGAAGCGAATGACGCCGCTGGCGCTGTCGTCATTGCGAGTCGGGCTGACGGCGGCCTTCATGTAGAGGGCGTTGTAGTCGATGCCGTAGTTGAAGCCGGTTGTGCGCACGAAGGCGTCTTTCCAGCGGTCATAGCCCGCCAGCAGCTCGCTGAGCCCGGGCGTGGGGGAACGGGTTGCCCGGTCCTCCTTCAGCTGCTGGCCGACGCTGCTGGGCGCGGTCATGGCTAGTTTGCCGGCTGCAACCGGCCCGGTGAACGCCAGCAGGCCGGTGAGAAACAGAATGCCGAGATGTCGCTTCATGGGGTCAATGCTTCTCCTGCAGCGTGTTCTTGTAGATCTTTCCGTCCTTCATGATCAGCACCAGTGTCTGTTCGGGACGGGTCAGTACTGCAATGTCCTTGAGGGGGTTGCCGTCCACGATCAGCAGGTCGGCGTAGGCGCCTTCCCTGATCACGCCCAGCGCGCCGTCCGGGTAGGGGGAGCGCTTGCCGCTGAGGGTGAGCAGCTCGCCGTTAAGGGAGGTGGCCTGCTTGAGAATCTCAAAGTCGGAGAAGTATTTCTTGCGGCAGGTCAGCTCCTGAGACTCGGTATCCTGCACGTCCAGCGAGCCGAAGGTGTCGGTACCCCAGGCCATTTTCAGGCCATATTTCTTGGCCAGCCGGAAGACGCGTTCGGCGCTCTTTTTGGCCTCGTTGAACTTGGCGGCCACATTGGCGGGCATTTCCACGCCGAAGTCCTCGACATTCTTGCTGTAGTTGAGGCACTGTGTGGAGAGCCACACGCCTTTCTTCTTCATCAGCTGCAGGGTTTCGGGTGAAGCCATCAGACCATGTTCGATGGACAGAACGCCCGCCTCGACCGCAGTGCGCACGGCGTCATCGCTGTAGGCGTGGGCCATGGCGTAGGTGCCCCATTTCTTCGCTTCCTGCACGATGGCACGCATCTCATCCGGCGTAAACTCGGTGACATCCAGCGGGTCATGGGCGCCGGTGATGCTGCCGCTGGCCATGATCTTGACCTGGCTTGCACCGGAGCGCAGCACTTCGCGCACGGCCTTGCGCACCTCCGGCACGCCGTCGGCGGTGTAGGTCCAGCCGAACAGGTAGGCCTTGTCCATCTGGCCGGCGAAATAGGAGGAGAGGTAGGTCATGGAGGGGTCAAAGTCACCATGTCCGCCGGTCTGGGAGATGAAGGCGTTGGAAGGGAAGATGCGTGGGCCGGGGACGACGCCTTCGTCAATGGCTCGCTTGAGGCCCATCACGGGGCCGCCGGCGTCTCGCACGGTGGTGAAGCCGCGCATCAGTGTGCGGCGGGCTTCTTCCGTTGCCAGCGCAGCGATGTAACTGGGTTCATAGGTATAGATGGCCTGATCGAAGGGCTTGGTCACCATCAGGTGGGTGTGAGCGTTGATCAGACCGGGCATGAGCACCTTGCCATGGCCGTCGATGATGCGCGCCATGCGGTTGGTCTTGATTTTGGGCGCGATCTTGACGATGTGGTTGCCTTCGACCAGCACATCCTTGCCGGTGATCAGGCGGTTGTGCACACCGTCAAAGATCTTGACGTTTACAAACAGAATCTGCTGCGGCTTGGCCTTCTCCTGTGCCTGGGCGGCGACAGGCAGCCATGCCAGCAGCATCAGCAGCATCAACAGCCTTTTCATGAGAACCTCCTGTAAATTTCCAACTTCACGGGCATTTTGGCATGCCCGTACTTAAAAACGAACCGCCCCGATGGGGCGGCAGCTGACGGCCCGAAACGGGCCACCGGGGAACGGTCACTCCTTGACCGGAAAGCGGATGGGCTGGCCAGCGTGGGCGCTCTTGACGATCTTGCCGTCTTTGACGGTGATCACGCCGTTGACCAGCACATAGGGGATGCCATCTGGCGGCAGGGCATTCTTGCCCGGACCGTAGTCGGCGTTGTCCCTGACCGTTTTGGGGTTGAAGAGGGTGATGTCGGCCACCATGCCTTCCTGCATGCGGCCACGCACCTGCATGTCTTTCAGGCCGGTATCTCCCAGGCGTTTGGCCGGCCAGTAGGTCATGTTGGCCAGCACGGTCATGAGGGGAATGTGGTACTCACGCGCGTAGCGCAGCGCACGGGCGTTGGTGCCGGCCAGACGCGGGTGGGTGGCCACCTTTTCCAGCGGCGCGTCTTCAGGCAGGATGTTGCCCTTGGCGTCCAGCGCCGGCATGCCGTCAGAAGCGATGGTGGCCCCTTCGATGGCAAGCCATTTGGGAATGTCGTCCTTGTTGCGCGAGAACACCACCACCAGATGGTTGGGCTCCTCCTTGCGCATCTTGATCAGCTCCGCTTCGGTCAGGTACTTGCCGGTGGACGGGTCCAGCACGCTCTTGCTGATGTCCAGGTGGTTGCGCTTGAAGTTCTCGGGTGCGACGAAGTCGGAGCCGGCTTGGGTGGAATAGGCGGCATAGGGGTAGATCTCGCCCCAGATGTTGTAGCCCTGAGCCTGTACACGCTTGAGGATTTCGGCGCCCAGTTGCCAGTCACCGTTGTGGAAGTGCTGGAAGATGGCCGGTGCCTTCAGATACATGGCATTGGCGATGATCTCGTCGCCACCGAGGATGAACTCATCCGGTGGCAGACCGGAACCGAAGCGGGTGTGGGAGGCGGTGACCCGGCCATACTGGGCCGCCAGGTTCTGAACTTCATACACCTCGCGGGCCGTGGTACCGGTGGAGGCGTAGCCGACGGCAATGCCCACGCCAAGAGCACCGCGGTCCAGCCCCTTTTTCATGATCGCCATGATCTGCTTTTCTTCTTCCGGAGAAGGGATCTTGGTGGACCACCTGGAGCCGGTCTTGACCGCCTTCTTGGTGGCGGTCAGCCAGTCGATGTCATCCTGTGCGGTGATGCCATCCATCACCTTCATGCGCGCGTAGTTGAGTCCGACCATGGCACCGTAGTTGGCGCGCCACTTGCCCTTGCGCTCGTCGTAGAACTTGTCCACGTCCAGCACGCCGAACTCAGAGGCAATGGCGGTGGTCACACCGTCACGGAGCATGATGTCACGGCCCAGTGGGGTGATGCTGTGAATGTGGGTGTCGATGAAGCCGGGCGCCACCACAAGCCCCGTGGCGTCGATGACCTCCTTGCCGTTGATCTCGCTGCGGGTGATGGTCTTGATGATGCCATCCTTGATGCCGACGTTGCGCACGCCGTCGAATTTGGTTTCCGGGTCCATCACGCGGCCGTTGAGGATGACCACATCATAGGTCTCTCCGGCTGGGCTCTGGCTCATGGCGCTGGCGGTGCC
>NZ_WFYD01000049.1 GCF_015490265.1 Sulfurivirga sp.
CCCAGCAGGTCCCACAGGGCCACCTGCTGGGCGTCCAGCTCGGCGCTGGCGCTGCGAAGGGTGTCGAGGGGGTCGGACTGATGCAGCGCCCAGGCGCCCAGCGCCTCCAGCTGACGATGCAGCGCCAGAAAGGAAAAGTGCAGCGGCGCGTGCGGATGGTCGGGGCGCATCAGTCAGTGTCGATGAACAGGGGCGTGTCGTCCAGCTCGCCGTCTTCTTCGCCGCTCCAGACGATCTTGAGCCGCAGGGTCTGGTTCTTGGGGCTTTTGCTCACCTTGATGCGGAAGCGCCCCAGTCGGTGGGGACGCAGCACGATCTGATCTTCCTCGTCATCAAAGGTGATCTCGCCCTTCTGGATGCCACGGGCGATGGCCTTGAGAAAGGCGGCCAGATTGTCCGCGTCCTGCAGGGATTCGTGCTCGAACAGCTGCGTCTGCCTTGTCATGGTGCGTTCTGTCTGCAAAGAGTGCGCTGGAGATGATGTCGTTGAGTTAATGTTAATTGATCCAAATTAATTTTCATATTGAATTTGAGGCGAACTTGCCGTTTAGTGATAAAAAGCTATCGCTTTATGAGTGAATCCTATGGTGAAGCTATCGAATGTCCTGCTTTCGGCGGGTTAAGGGGTGGCAAGTAAAGATTTTTCTGGCATGTGACTTGCTTTGATGAGATCAAAAAATTTCAGGAGGCTTTTCATGGCGAAGAAGGTTGTGCTGGTTGATGATTCCAAGACGGTGTTGATGACCGCTGAACTGGCGCTCAAGCCACTGGTGGACGCTGGTCATATTGAAATCATCACTTATGAGGATCCCACAGTAGCGTTGGAAGCCATCAAAAACGGTCTGGCGTTCGATCTGTTGCTGACCGACATCAACATGCCGCAGATGAACGGGCTTGACTTCGCCCGTCAGGTCAAGGCGATGCCAGAGATGCGTCTCAAGCCCATTCTGGCCTTCACTACGGAAAACGCGCCTGAAATGGTGCAGCAGGGCAAGCAGATCGGCCTGGCGGGCTGGGTAGTCAAGCCCTTCGCGCCGGAAAAACTGCAGATGGCTATCAAGCGGGTGCTGCGGATTCGATAAAACAGAACAGGGAGGCTGTCATGGCTGCCGGCCGGGTAATGATCGTGGATGACTCTATCACTGTGCGCATGTATCACCGTCAGCTGTTGGAAAAGCTGGGCTATGCGTGCGATGAGGCTGAAAACGGCATGGAGGCGCTGGAGAAGGCGCAGCTGGGCCGCTATGACTTGTATCTGGTGGACATAAATATGCCGGTTTTGGACGGCTACAGTTTTGTTCGCCGGTTGCGTAGCGGCGAAGGTCATGGCGCGCCGGTGATCATGGTCTCCACTGAGGCGGAGGCGCGAGACCGACACCAGTCGCTCGCCAGTGGTGCCAATCATCACATCATCAAACCCGCACGGCCGGAAGAGTTGGCAGCCTTTGCCCGCATTCTGACCCAACCCTGTGCCAAGGAGTAAATCATGGACCCCTTGCTGGAACAGTTTCTGTCAGAAGCGCAGGACAACCTCAGCTACCTAGATGCCCACCTTAAGGATCTTGAGTCGGGTGATCCGGAGCAGGTCAACGCTCTGTTTCGTGCCGCCCATACTCTCAAGGGGGGCGCGGGACTGGTAGGTTTTGAGGCAGTCAAGGAGATCACGCATGCCGCCGAGGACCTGCTGGATGCCTACCGTAATGGTCGGGTCAGCTATTCTGATGCACTGCTGGATGCGCTGTACGATGCCTTTGATGAAGTTATAGAGCTGGTGGATGCTGCCGAGGCCGCCGGCGATCTGGCGGCGTTGGAGGTGGATCAGTCCCGGGTAGATGAGGTCAGAGGCAAGGTGCGTGCTCTGCTCGATGGTGTGATGGGGCAACAGGCGGACACGCAACCAGATACCGCGCCGTTCGAGCCGCCGTTCTCGCTTGTGGAGGCGGTGCCCCTGACAGCTCTTAATCTGGATCAGCTGACGCGCATTCTGCCTCATGTGCCTGCCGACCCCGTCATACCGGACGTTAGCTGGCAGAGCACGTCTCACGCCTGGGTGGTCAATCTGGATCTGGATCAGGCCACGCTTGAGTTGGGCAACGATCCGGTCTATCTGCTCGACCTGCTGGGCGAGCAGGCGCTCGTCGCCGTCGAACCCCATGTGCGCGGCTGCGATGCCCTGCGGGAGAACCCGCTGCAGTGGAGCACATGGCTCAAGTGCGTTGTCCTCACCGATGGCGACACGCTGGAAGAGGTGTTCTACAACCTGATCTATGAGATTGAAGTAGCGCCGCTCAACTGGGCCAGTCTGCTCACGCCACCCGAGGGCATGGAGCCGGCAGAAATTGCCGCTCTGGTCGATGGGCTGGTGTGGGAGGCGGAGGCTCTGCGCGCGGCGGCGGCACAGCAGCAGGGAGCGGCTGGCTGGGTGCTGAACCGTCTGGCCGACCTGTTGGAGGCAGGGATGAGCGAAGCGCAGCAGGCTGGGCTGCGCCGCTGGCTGGGGTGTGGCACGGATGCGGGTGCAGCGCCCGCACAGGCGGATGATGTCCCAGTCGCTGTGGAAGAGTCAGAGCTGGACGAGCCTATGCGTGCGGCGCTGAAGGCGTTGGTGGAGAGTCAGCGGGAGGCACTGACCTGCAGCGAGGTAGGGCATGGACACATCGTGGATGCTCTGCGGCATATGCAGGCCACCCTTGGTCAGCCCTGTCTGCCGGCGGACGCTTCGTCGGAAGATGCTGCTGAAACCATTGAGATGCTGGCGCGGCAGTTGGGATTGGCGTCGGAAGGTGATAGCAAAGCCAATGCTCCGCAAGTCGAACAGGACAATGCGACCGTGTCGGCAGCACAGTCCCCTGAGTCGGGAACAGCCATGCCCGAGAGTCGTCCGACCGCACATGCAGCGGAGTCCAGCCAGACGGCACCTGCCCGCAGCGCACCCTCTCAGCCTGCCCAGACCCACCATATGCCGCGCACCATCAAAATTGACCAGGAGCAGATTGATGAGCTGATGGACATTGTCGGCGAGCTGCTGGTGGTCAAGAATGCCTTGCCATTCATCGCTGAGGCCATTGAGGGTGATAACGCACAGCAGGTGCGTCGTGAGCTGATGAGCCAGTATGAGCAGATCAGCCGACTGGTGGGGCAGCTGCAGGACCGGGTGATGGGCATGCGCCTGCTGCCGCTGAGTTACATCTTCAGTCGTTATCCGAAGCTGGTGCGAGACATTTCTCGCAAGCTGGGCAAGAAGATCGAATACAAGGAGTATGGCGGCGAAACCAAACTGGACAAGATGATGATCGAGAAGCTCGCCGACCCGATGGTCCACATTATCCGAAATTCACTGGATCACGGGCTGGAGACGGAAGAAGAGCGCATTGCCGCGGGCAAGCCGCCGGTGGGTACGCTCACCGTGGGCGCCCGCAGCGAGGGCGATCGGGTCATCATTGAGGTTAAGGACGATGGCCGCGGCATTGACGTGGACAAGGTGATCAACAAGGCGCTGGAGAAGCGGCTGATCGACCCTGAGCAGATTGACCGCATGAGCGAGGAGGAAAAGCTGGGGCTGATCTTCCTGCCCGGACTGTCCACCAAGGATGAGATCAGCGACCTGTCGGGTCGTGGCGTGGGGGCCGATGCGGTCAAGACTACGGTGGAGGAGCTGGGCGGCAAGGTGATCGTGCGCAGCCGGAAGGGACAGGGCACCAGCGTGCTGCTGGAGCTGCCGGTCAGCGTGGCGTTGACCAGTGTTTTCCAGGTGCGCATGGGCGGACAGAACTATGCGGTGAGCATGGAACACATCGTGGAGACGGAGAAGGTTACCCGCGCGGACATTCGTACCGCCAGTCACCAGCCCATCATTGAGCTGCGTGGCGAGGTACTGCCGCTGGTGCGCTTCGAGCAACTGCTGGGCCGCACCGAGTTCAACGAAACCGAAAGTGTGCTGATTCTCAACACCGCATCCGGCAAGATCGCCTTTGTGGTGGACGACTTCGTGGGTCAGCTGGATGTGGTTCAGAAGCCGCTGAGCGGCCCGCTGGCGGCTCACCCGTTCATCAGCGGTGTGGCGTTGCTGGGTGACGGCTCGCCTCTGTTCATACTCAACCTGCAAAAGATGTTTGATTGAGGAGGTGTCATGCCGGAGTCGCTGGAACTGACACATCGAGAAGCCGCCATCCTGCTGGATGAGGTGTTTGCGCCGTTCATGGAACTGTGGCAGTCCGACGCGCGGCTCCAGCCGTTGATTGAAGATCGCAGGACCTACCGCCACTTTCTGGCAGAGATGGCTCATGTATTGGGTGCTCTGCTGCACGGGCGCAGCGATGCGCTTGTCCACCTGAAGGCACTGTGCCTTGAGGCACAGGCGGTGGGTCTGCCGCAAGAGGCTGTGGAAGATTATGCTGCCCGCTTTATCGACACCTTTGAGCGCTGGGTGGCGCAGGCTGATGCCGCTCTGTTGGATGATGGACGTGAGACGGTGCAGGCTCGTATCGCTCAGCTGCGGGCGCAGCAGATGCACTGCGGGGACGCGCCGGAGGAAGCGGAAGGGTTCGTCATGGCCGACAGCGGCCATATGGATGCTGTCATTGACAGCATGCACAACATTACCGCCGGGCGTGAGGCGGTCAGCGCGTGGGATTTCATAGCATCCGGAGTGCTGGATGAAGATACCGTTGAGCGCATTGTGGAGGATGTGGAGGACCTGACCGGCGAGCTCTACTTCTACGGTGGGTTTGACAGAGACTACGCAAGGTTTGTCGCCAGCCATCTGGAAGAGTTTTCCCGCGCACTCGATGCCACTATGGAGTTTGATGATCTGGCCTGGGCGGTGCGGCAGTTTATTCATGTTCTTGAGCATTTGCCTGAAGAACTGGATGCCGAGCTGGGTGTGTCTGTCAAGAAGCTGACCGATCAGTTCGTGGAGGACCTCGCCGGCTGGGTCAGCCATGTACTTGTGGAGCAGGATGCACAGGATATCCACTACTTGGACGCAGCCATGATGGCATCGGTCAAGCAGATTGCCATGCTGCTGGGTGTGCCGCTGGAGCGCACAGACAAGGATGAGGCAGTCGTGGTGCAGCAGGGCGGGGATGATGATTTTGTCATGTTCTAACAGAAGGGCAATCCGAGGGAGGAGAGCAAGATGGGCTTCATAACCAAACCACAGAGCGGAGGGACTTCGGCTGCACCCGGTGCGGTTTCCGGCACAACAGCCGTTAAGTCCGCTCCGAAGCAGCAAGCTTCGGTAGGTGCCAGTGCCAGTCGTCAAAAGCGTTCAGCTGAGAGCGCCCAACGCCGCACCTTGGCTCGGCGTCAGCAGATGAGCGAGAACCTTTCGCGCATCGCTTCTTCACTGCTGGAGAAGACGCAGGAGGGTGTGACGGCCATCGAGCAGCTCAAGAGTGCCATGGAGCAGATCGCCGCCGCCAGTGAGGAGAATGCCGGTGCGGCGGAGGAGAGCCTGAGCGCCATCAATGAGATCACCAAGAATACCGAGTCCATTCAGCGGGATGCTGAGTTCGGCATCAATAAGGCACTGACCATGGTGGAGGTGGCTCGTAATACTCAGCGGGATGTAATCCAGTCCGCCGACCGCATGCTGGAGACGGTAGAGATGAGCCGTCAGCTGCGGGAGCAGGCCACCTCGCTGGAGAAGGCCAGCGAGGACATCGGCGAGTCAGTGACATTGATCGCTCAGGTGGCCGAGGAGACTAACCTGCTGGCGCTCAATGCTGCCATCGAGGCGGCGCGGGCCAAGGAGCACGGCAAGGGGTTCGCCGTCGTAGCCGGTGAGACCCGAGCGCTGGCGGCGCAGGCGGCCGAAAGTGCCGAGTCTACCGGTGAAGTGGTGGCCGATGCCCAGAAGAAGGTGCGAGAGCTGGTGGAATATATCACCGAGGTGTCCGATCAGGTGGCCGAAGATGCGCCTAAGGCTCAGGCAGCCTCCGAGCAGGCCGCCCGTGTGGGTGAGCTGGGTGGGCAGGTGGCCGAGAGCATGCAGCAGTTGGGGCGGGTGATGGACCAGCTGATGAATGAGGTCACCGAGCTGCAGAAGGGCGCGGAGGTGATCGCTTCTGCTGCCGAGGAGCAGGCCAGTGCGGTCAATCAGGCCTCCAAGGCTATTGACATGCAGGCTTCGGCGCTGGTGGAGTCAGAGCAGGCGGCCACCAATCTGGAGGTGCTGGCCGAGGAACTGAAGAACTCCACCGATGTGGTCAAGGATGCTGAGGAGATCGCCTCCATGGCCGAAGAGCTGAGCAGTGCGGTGGAAGAGATCACCAGCAGTATGGGTGAAGTGATTGTTGCGTTGGAGCAGATAGAGAAGGCTGCGGCGCTGGCCAATGAGGATGCAGTCAAGAACAGTGAGGTGGCCGATACCTGCATCGACTTTGTGAGCCAGTCGGGCGAGCAGCTGCAAACGGCCTTTGATGCGCTGGGTGAGATCAGCCAGATTACTGAGGGGATGATTGAAACCCTGAGGGAAATCAGCAAGGGCGTCAGCGGTAGCGTTGAGCAAGGTGCGCGCGTTACCGAACAGATTGACGCGGTCGACAAGGACCTGCGGCGTATCACCAAGATTCTGCGCACCATTGAGAACATCATTATTCAGACCACCATGCTGGCGGTCAGCGGTTCGGTGGAGGCGGCACGTGCCGGCGAGTTCGGCAAAGGATTTGCGGTGGTCAGCAGCGACATCCGCAATCTGGCGCAGGAGGCTGGCAGCAATATTGAGAAGATCGACGAGATCATCACATCGCTGGAGGAGGAGATGACCCGTATCAGCCGTGCATGGCAGCATGGCCTGGGACGGCTGAGCGTCAACGCTGACCAGTTGGAGAGCATGGTGGCGCACCTTGAGACGGTGGGGCGCGAGATCGAGGAGGTGGTCAGTCTGGTCGAAGGCCTCAAGCGCGCCAACGAGGAGAATGCCGCCGCGCTCAACCAGGCTCGTCAGGGTAGTGAGCAGATCAAGGTTGCGGCGGTGCAGGCCCAGACCAACGTTTCCGAGAGTCGTTCGGCAGCGCAGCTGATCCGTGACACTCTCGAGGAAATGGGAGAGCAGGTCGAGGAATTGGCGGTACTGGCTGATCAGCTGCAGGCGACCGGCTGAAATCGGGATACGGAGACCGGGTCATGATCGAGACACTGCTCATCTTCCGCCTTGGTGACACATTGCTGGGTCTGGACAGTGATCGGGTGACGCGGGTACAGCGTGTACCGGTCTTGACAGATGTGCCGTTGGGAGAGAGCGCACTCAGGGGTATCGCGGTCATCGATGGCCGCATCGTGCCGGTGCTGGATATGGGGTTACTGCTGGTGCAGGAGCCGGTGGCGCAGGAGAATGAGTCAGCCCGTCTGGTCGTGGTGCAGTTCGAGGGCGACAGCCTCGGATTTCTCGTAGACGGCATCGAGCAGACAGTAGCGCTGGATGGAAAGACGCTTGCGCCAGTAGACAGTGATCTTAAAGGCGTGGAGAGTGTCTTCGATCTTGAGGGGACGCCGGTGCAGATCATTCGTCCCGAGGCACTCTTGGACGAGCCTCTGCTGGGTGGGCATGCGCCTTTCCATGTGCCTTTTCCGCTGCCGCAGCGCGGCGAGCAGGCTGGGACGGAGAAGGTGGAGGCGGGTATGGATGGCGCGCTCTATCTGCATTTCATGCTGGGAGATGAGCATTTTGCCATTCATACCGATCAGGTCAAGGAGCTGCTCAAGGTGCCGGTGCGCTTTACGCCTCTTACCGGCGCGCCCATGCCCCCGGTGCTGGGCGTCAGCCCCCTGCGGGGAGAGATGGTGAGCGTAGTGGACCTGTCGGACCTGTTCGGGTTCGGGGCATTTGACCCCGGTGGCTCCCATGGGCGGCTGGTCGTCATTGGTAACGGTCAACGTCAGCTGGCGCTGGCTGTACCTCGGGTGCATGAGGTCATCGAAGTGGCTCGTGAGCGGATTCAGCCGGTACGCACTGGAGAGGCCGCACGTTCGGCGTTGCCGGTCAGCGGTGTCTTTCAGCTGGAAGAGAGCGTGGTGGTGTCCGTGCTGGGTGAGGCGGCGCTGGAGCAGCTCCTTGCGCAGTACGCACTGACCGAGACGCGCGCCCATTCGGAGCAGATACAGCAGAAGGAAGAAGCAGACATGGCGGAGCTGGCGGTTTTTCGTATCGGGCAGGAGGCCTATGCGCTGGATATTGAACAGGTGCAGGAGATCATCAAGCTGCAGCCGATCACTCCCATCCCGGAGCCGCCATCATTCGTGGAAGGCATCATTAATCTGCGGGGCAAGGTGATACCGGTGATCAATCTGCCCGAACGGCTTGGCTTCACTTTCGAGCCAGGTGAGCGCAGCAAGATTGTCGTGGGCTTGCACGAAGGCGTGCAGGTTGGCTTTCTGGTGGATGAGGTGGATGAAATTCTCTATGTGGATGAGTCAGCCTGCGCTTTTGCTGATGATCCGGACAGCTTGATTCACGCCACGGTGACGTTGGATGAGGGACGCCGAGTCATTCTGTGGCTACGTTTGCAGAAAGTGCTTGAGGGTATCCGCTTTGGAGCCCTAAGTGCATGAATGATGAGCTTTTACATACAACAAAACGGGCTATACGTAACGTAAAAAGAAGAATTCCATGACCAGAAAAAAGATTCTTGTCGTTGATGACAGTGCGCTGATTCGCAAGCAGTTGGGTGATCTGTTCAATCGGGCCGGCTATGACGTGGGGCTGGCCAAGCATGGTCAGGATGCGCTGGAGTTCATCGAAGCGGTGGACTTCGATGTGGTGACCATGGATATCAACATGCCGGTGATGGACGGGCTGACAGCGGTTCGGGAGATCATGCGCATCAAGCCCACGCCCATCGTAATGGTCAGTTCACTGACACAGGATGAGGCAGAGATCACCTTCGAGGCACTGGAGGCGGGTGCAGTCGACTATGTGCCCAAGCCGGGCACGCTGTCGCTGGACTTGGCTCGGCAGGAGCAGGAGATCCTGGACAAAGTGGCAGCCGCTGCGTCCATTCCCAGAAGTCGTTTGACGATCCGCCGTCAGGCGGCGCAGAAGAAGCTGGACCTGATCAGGAAGAAAAATCAGCCAAAGGTGGTGTCAGACAAGGTGCCGGAACGACTGGTGCTCATCGGCGCCAGCACGGGCGGGCCGGGGTTGATCGAGGAAATTGTCACTTCTCTGCCGGCAGACTACCCATGGCCGGTGTGTGTGGTGCAGCACATGCCGGAGAATTTCACTGGCATCTTCGCAAGTCGTTTGAATCGCAATGCGGCCGTGGAGGTGGTCGAAGCCCGTCAGGGTGACCGGCTGACCGCCGGCAAGGTCATCATCGGTAAAGGCGGCCGGCATCTGCACTTCAGCAGCAAGGCCAGCGGGCATCTGGCTGTCAAACTGGTGCCCAACACCATCAATCATTTTTTCTGTCCTTCTGTGGATGAGATGTTCTGCTCGGCTGCACAGGTGTTCGACCCTCGCAAAATCATGGCGGTAGAACTGACAGGCATCGGGGACGATGGTGCCGACTGCATGGTGCGGTTGAGAGAAGGTGGCGCATACACACTGGCCGAGAGTGAAGAGACGGCGGTGGTCTACGGTATGCCGAAGGAGGCCTGGGAGCGGGGCGGGGCGGTGAAGAAACTGCCGTTTCCCGAGATTGTGGATGAGATTCTGGCCTATGGGGAGCAACACTGATGGGATTTGTCACGGGACAGGACAGCCAGGCGGATGTGCGAGTATTCGACACTTTTCTGGATGCGCAGAAGGTGTTCGAGGACCCGGAGGCGGATCAGGCCAGCCGGCTGGCGGCGCTGGACTACATTATCCGCCATCAGGAAATCTACTATGTACTGGACATGCTTGCGCGCATGTTTCCGCATAACCGTATTGAGGATCATGTCTTTATTGACTTCGCCTTCGCTCAGTTTCCTACCCGTCCGCGGCGGGACAAGGATTTCGAGGCCATGTTCCGCATGCTTAAGAGCGACAATGCCTATCTGCGCAATGCGGTGATCACTTTTCTCCACAACTATGGTGATGAGGCGGAAGCATTTCTTGAACGGCTGTTGGCCGATCCTGACCGGGATATCCGCATCTTTGCCGTCAACATTCTGGGTGATGTGCGTTTTGACCGGGCTACGGAGCTGCTGCGCCATTTCATCACCCGGGAGATCGCCGAAGGGCATGATGTCAATGCGCTGATGACTGCCGTGGATTACCTGGGTGAGCTGGGCAGTGAAGAGGATATTCCTCTCTTGGAGGCTGTCAGAAAGGAGTTTCCGGAAGACCCCTATGTCACCTTTGGCGTGGACCTTGCTATCAAGCGTATCAGAGGTGAGGGTTGATGTTGTCCGTTGGGGATTTCCGCAAACTGTGCGATGTCATCTACCGGCGCACAGGGATCAAGATTGACCTGAAGCGCTATGACATTCTCAAGCCCAAGCTTGAGAAGGTGCTGACACAATTTGGCTACAGTGATTTCCGTAGTTTCTTTCATGACTTCCGCTTCGAGAAGAACCCGGCGCTGATTCAGGAGATCCTCAACACGGTCACCATCAATGAGACCTATTTTTTCCGTGAGAAGTATCAGTTCGAGACACTTATCAGTGAAGTGCTGCCACGACTGCATCAGCTGAGACCGACTGGAGAGCCGATCCGTATTCTGTGTGCGCCCAGCTCAACTGGTGAGGAGCCGTATTCCATCGCATTGTCGTTGCTGGATGAAGGCCGGTTGCTGGATGCACGGGACTTCGAGCTGGTGGGCATAGATATTGACTCGGTAGCCATTGCCAAGGCGCGCGCTGGCATTTACACACCCCGCAGTGTGCAGCATGTACCTCCCCATCTGCTGCAGCAGTATTTCATTCAGCGTACGGATGGTCGCTATGAGCTGGTGGACTTTCTAAAAGGCGTGGTGAATTTTCAGGTGGTCAATGTGATGGATCGCCAGGCCATGCGGCGGCTGGGACGGTTTGATGTCATTTTCTGCCGCAACATGTTGATCTACTTCGACGAGATCAGCCGGCGGGAGGTGGCCATGACTTTCTATGAGCTGCTTAAGCCGCAGGGGGCAGTATTTCTCGGACACGCTGAGAGCATGAACCGGATCGTGTCGGTATTCCGCACCGTGCGTAGCGGTGAGACGATCTATTATGTCAAGGAGTGAGAGATGGCAGCACTGATCATTGACCGGCCGATGGATGATACACAGGTAGAGGTGGTGCTGGCACAACTGGAAGAGCATGATGCAGTGGTCATCCGCCATCATGATCTGGGAGGTGCGGTAGTGCAGGCATTGCTGTGTGCCAGTGCCCGCATGCCGGTTTCCATCGAGGCAGAGGCTCCCACGTTGCGTCAGCTGTTCGAAAACCCGCAGGTGGCACAGGATTAAACCATGCCGGTCTGGACGCTGGCCAACATGAAGGGTGGTGTTGCCAAGACCACCAGCGCATTGATGTTGGCACAGGCCGCGCAGCAGACGGGACACCGTGTGCTGCTGGTTGATCTGGATCTTAATGCACAACTGAGCAGGCTGCTGGGTCACTGGCCCGCCGAACAGGCAGGTGCTTTTGCCGATACACCAGAGGTGATTCGGCTGGGTGAGCAGCTGTCACTGGTGCCCGCGCCGGGGGCGGACTTTCCGCTGGATGGGGCGCTTGCTGGGCGAGGGCTGTCGGATCGGCTGGTTGCGCTCGCGACTGCACATGACCTGTGCATTATTGATACCCCTTCAGGTTATATGCCATTTCTTCGTGAACTGCTCCGACTGAGTGAGGTGTGGATTACTCCTACGCCGCTGACGCCAGTCGTACGGCAGGCGAGTGTCCATTATCTACTGCGCATGGCAAGGTTGGCACTGGCGGAGCACACACGACTCACAGTGCGCTTGCTGCCTGTACAGTTCAATGCTCACCTTGGCTCGCATCGAATTGGCCTGGAAGCGCTGCGTCGCTTCGTTGGTTCATGGCGGGTACTGCCGCCAGTACGCCAGGATGCGCATCTGACCGGTGTGCTGTCAGACACTGCCCACCGTCTCACACCTGCCCGGCGGGACTATCTCGACGTTTGCCGCGTTCTTGGAGTATGCTGAAAGCATAAACCGTATGTTTTGAGCGGAAAAGTGTGGAGACGTCATGAGTGAACTCAGCATAGAAAATATCAATTTTTCTGCTATTCCAGTCAGCAAGAAGCGGGCACTGGATTTGATCGATACGGTCATCCTGCCCATTGCGGAGAAAATCCGTGGAAATGAGACACTGCTAAGGTATTTTCCGGATCGGGAAAGTATGTCACGCCATAGCATCAATATGGGACGGCTGGCTGTGGCAATGCTGTTTGAACCGGGGCTGGCAGAAAAACTGTTTGAACGCATGCACGAGGCTCACGCCAAGCATGGCATTCCTCTGGAGGTTATTGAACCGTTCATGACCGAATTCATTCAGCGCTATGTGGCCTGGGTGCGCATGAGCACTTTAGTGCCGGAGGAGGAACGTACGCGACTGGAGGAGGAAGCGAATGCCCATTTGGTGCGTTGTCAGCAGGTCTATGCCGAAACGCTTACTGCACCAGCAGAGGCGGATGACGATTTCATGATGTTTGACGAACCTTCGAGTGAGGCGGAAGACGGTTTTGCCTTCTTCGAGTCGGAGCAGGTGGACGAGGCCATATCGGATATGCACACCTCTACCTCAGGGAAGGCGCAGGTGAGCGCGGCGGACTATATGGCTTCGGGAGAGTTGTTGCCGGAGCAGGTGGACATCATCATGGATGAGTTCCGCGAGCTGGAGGACCTCTTCCACCGCTATGTTCGCTTCGAGCCGGCGTTCGTGCAAGCATTTCAGCAGCATCTGAAGTATCTGGCGGACTCCCTCTTTGGCACCATCGAGTTCGAGCAGATGGGATACAGTCTGCAGCAGCTGATCCGTCTTCTGGATGCTGCCGGAACGTTGGATGAGAGTCACCAGACGCTGGTGTTCACTTTGCTGGAGCAGCTGGTTCTGGATCTGCTTGAGTGGGCGCGCAAGCTCTTTGTGGAGCAGGATGCCATTGACATTCATTATCTGGATGCAGCGCTACTGGCCTCCATCGCCCAGATTGAAATGATGCTGGGTGTATCGGAGCCTGAGGTGTGATAAGCGCCCGTCGTTGTCAAAACAAAGAAAAGGGGCCTTTGGGCTGCCCCTTTTCTCGTTTAACGTAACTTATCCTTACAGGTCGATGTCGCTGAAGTCTTCCACGTCGACGTCGGCGTCTACCTGGCCCACCAGATAGGAGGCGATTTCGGATTCCTGCGGCGCCACCTGCACGTTGTCGGACACCAGCCAGTTGTTCATCCACGGCAGGGGGTTGGAGCGTTTCTCGAACAGTGGCGGCAGGTTGATCGCCTGAATGCGGATGTTGGAGA
>NZ_WFYD01000050.1 GCF_015490265.1 Sulfurivirga sp.
CCAGCGGTTGAAGCGCAGCTGGCCAGCGAGGGTGAGCGCAAAGCCGGTCGGGTTTTCGAAGCCGTTGACATTGTCCGGGTCCACGCCGTCGCATCCTTTCCGCCGGGCCAGTTCAAGCCGGGCAGCGATCAGCGGCCGGAGGGCAGGATGGCGGATGTCCAGCCAGCGCTCCTGAGGCCAGCCGGTATAGGCTTTGCCCAGCAGGGCGCGGGGGAAGTGGCGGGCATCAGGCCGCCAGGCTTCCCGGCTACCGGCGGAAAAGTAGCACAGCACCCGGCGTCCGCTGTTTTTGATCTTGCGGAGGGTGCTGGCCGGGGTGTCGAACAGGTCCACTTCCATGACGGTGGCATCGGCAGGGACGCGCAGGGGGTGCTTTTCATCCACCTGTAGCTGAATGCCGAGCCGGTCGTCAGGCTGAAAGCGTCCGGCATGATCGGGCAGCCGGGACCCGGCCTGAAGGTTTGGAAGGCCCGCCAGCATCAGGATTGAGGCCAGCAGGAAATGTCTGGCCGGAAAGTGGAAGGGAGGCTGTCTCATGGAACTGAATGATACGCAAAAGCAGACGCTGCTGGCGGTGGCAAAGGCCAGCATTGAACATGGCTTCCGCACCGGTCGGCCATTGCAGGGGGTGCGCAGTGAAGATGACCGGCTGAATGAGCCGGGCGCGGCGTTCGTCACCCTCAACCGGCACGGGCAGCTGCGCGGCTGCATCGGCTCGCTTCAGGCCTACAGGCCGCTGATCGAGGATGTGGCGGACAACGCCTTCAATGCGGCATTCCGCGATCCGCGCTTTGCGCCTTTGAGCGAGGCGGAGACGGAAGGGCTGACGGTGGAGGTGTCGGTGCTGACGCCGCCGGAACCCATTCCAGACTGCGCTACGGCGGACGATCTGCTGCGTCAGCTGGTGCCCTTTGAGGATGGGCTGATCATCGATGACGGTGTCCATCGGGCCACCTTCCTCCCCAGTGTGTGGGAGCAGCTGCCGGACAAGGTGCAGTTTCTCACCCATCTGATGGCCAAGGCGGGCATGCGGGGATGGTCGCCCACCATGCGCTGCTGGCGCTATCACACCCTCAAGTTCGAGGCGCCGTGGGCGGGCATTCCGCCGCTCAGTGAATGAGGTCGGCGCCGGTGTGTTCGAAGTGGATGCGGGCGCTTTCCACCATTGGCCACGGGCCGCACAGATAGACTTCCAGCCCCGCCAGACTGTCGAAATCCTCCAGCACCGCATCGGCCACCAGACCGGTGCGGCCCGGCCACGCTTCCTCCGACAGCACGGGAATGTAGTGCAGTCCGTCGTTGTGAGTCGCCCAGGCGGAAATGACCTCATGCTGGTAGAGGTCCTTTGCCGTGCGCGCGCCCCAGTAGAAGTGGATGGGTTGGTTGAAGCCGTCACCGAGCAGCTGCTCGGTGAGCGCCTTGAAGGGGGCGAAGCCGGTGCCGCCGGCGACGAAGATGACCGGTCGGTCGCCCCGGGGCAGGGGATACTGCTGCTGCGGTGCGCCCAGCAGCAGGGTGTCGCCGGGGGTGGCCGCAAACAGGCGGTTGTACCAGTCATCCCCGGTATTGCGGATGTGCAGTTCGATGCGGCTGGCGGCATTGGGCGCATTGGCGATGGAGAAGGGACGGGCATCCAGGGCGGCATCTGGCGTCATGGTCAGGTAGTCGCCCGCCTGCCAGTTGCAGGCCTGCTGAGGGGCCAGCCACAGCTGGGCGATGTCGTCGGTGAGCCAGTTGAGGGCTTCAAGCGTGGCGGGGATCATGCGTTCTCCCGGAATTCAGTCCAGACGGGGGCATGGTCGGAGGGTTTTTCCATGCCGCGGATGGTGTAGTCGATGCCGGCGTCCACCACCCGCTCGTTCAGCGGCGCGGTGGCGAGGATGTGGTCGATGCGTAGACCCCGCTTCGGTTCCCGCTCAAAGCCGCGGGAGCGGTAGTCGAACCACGAGAAGCAGTCATTCACATCCGGGTGGGCGGTGCGGAAGGTGTCGAACAGCCCCCACGCCAGCAGTTCATTGAACCAGGCGCGCTCTTCCGGCAGGAAGGAGGTCTTGCCCTGACGCAGCCAGCGGCGGGCGTTGTCTGCGCCGATGCCGATGTCATTGTCCTGCGGGGCAATGTTGAAATCGCCCATGATGATCAGCGGCTGGCGGGGATCGCATTCCGCCTTCAGGTAGTCGATCAGATCGCGGTAGAACTTTTCCTTGGCGGGGAACTTGACCGGATGATCGCGATTCTCGCCTTGGGGGAAGTAGCCGTTGATGACGCGAATCTCTTCCCCGGCGGGGGTGCGCACATCGGCGATGATCAGCCGCTTCTGGGCGTCCTCGCCGTCGTGGGGAAAGCCCTTCTGCACCCGCAGCACCTCCATCTCCGGCGTGGTCAGCAGCGCCACGCCGTAGTGGGTCTTCTGACCGTGGAAGTGGGCGGTGTAGCCCAGCGCTTCAATGTCCGCCAGCGGAAAGGCCTCGTCGGGCACCTTGGTTTCCTGCAGGCCGATGATGTGCGGGGCGATGCGCTCACGCACCGCCTGCAGCTGGTGCAGGCGCTGGCGGATGCTGTTGACATTGAAGCTGCAGACTTTCATGGACCGGCTCCTTGCTACAATGTGCCGCATTATAAGCAAGGATTCGTTCCATGAGCCATGTCTACCGTCTGACCATCGCCTGTCCCGACCGGGTGGGCATCGTGGCCGCCGTGGCCGGCTACATCGCCGGCCTGGGCGCCACCATCGTGGAAGCCAACCATCATACCGACACGGTCAACGGCTGGTTCTTCATGCGGCATGAGATTCTGGCCAGCTCCGTGCCCCGTGGGCTTAAGGCGTTCAGGGAGGGCTTTGCGCCCATTGCGGAAGAATTCGGCATGCGCTGGCAGCTGACCGACTCGGCCCGCCCCAAGCGCATCGCCCTGTTTGTGTCCAAGGAAGGCCACTGCATGGCGGATCTGCTGCACCGCTGGCACGAGAAGGACCTGCCCGGCGAGATCGCGCTGGTGATTTCCAACCATGAGGTGCTGCGCCAGCAGGCGGAGTGGTATGGCGTGCCGTTCTTCCATGTGCCGGTAACGCCGGAGAGCAAGCCGCAGGCGTTCGCCCGCGCCTTTGAGCTGGTAGAGGAACACGACATCGACGTGGTGGTGCTGGCCCGCTACATGCAGATTCTGCCCCCGGAGATCTGCGCTGCCTACGCCGGGCGGGTGATCAATATCCACCACAGCTTTCTGCCCTCCTTCGCCGGGGCGCGCCCTTATCATCAGGCCTACGAGCGGGGGGTCAAGCTCATTGGGGCCACCTGTCACTATGTCACCGAGGTGCTGGACGCGGGGCCGATCATCGAGCAGGACGTGATCCGCGTCAACCACGGCCACACCATCGAGGACATGCGCCGGCTGGGGCGGGATGTGGAAAAGACCGTGCTGGCCCGCGGCCTGCGCTATCACCTGGAAGACCGGGTGCTCATCCACGGCAACAAGACGGTCGTCTTCGCCAACTGATCTGACGACCCCGAGGACGGGGTCTCCCCCATTTTTACAGGATGCCGCGCTGGCACGGCCGAATCGATGCCCCTTTTTTCACTTTAAAATGTGAAAAATTCCCATATAATGATCTGCAGCCAGATGAGGGAGGAAAAGAGCATGTTGGCTTCTGCAATCCGTGTCATGCTGTTGTGGGGGGTGGCGCTGTCTGCCTGGGCGCTGGAGAGTGTTTCAGCCGTGGACCGGGCGATGGCGCAGTTGATCGAGGATGGCAGCGCACTGGAACAGGCCGTCAGCCGACAGGCCGGGCAACAGGTGTCTCTGGCCGATCTTCGCCTGTTGGCAGCGCGGCTTGACCGTTATGAGCAGGTATTGGCCCAGACCGCGCGTCAGGTGCAGCTGTCGCCTGATGTGATGTCCCAGCCCGGTTATGACCAGTTGCTGAATGAAAGTATCCAGTTGTCGCAATTGAGTGTGAATCTTGCGGGAGGCATTGAGCGGTTGGCCAGTCGTGCGGAGGCGGACAGCAGCGAGCAGTATCGCAATACGCTCGAAACCATGGTGCGCGCCATGCTCCGGCTGTCAGATGATATTGGCGTGATGGCGGATCGCATTCTGTTTACCGAGGAGCAGATTGGCATCATGGCCGACCGCATCGGCGAGATGGCTGACCGTATTCTGGAAACCCAGCGGATTCAGAATGAAAACATTGCCCGGGTTCATGAGACGGCCAACAGACTGATTGACCGGTTGGCGCTGGATGTGCCCAGGATGGATGAAGCATACAGGGACGCGACGGTCAGACAGAGGGAGATGGTGCAGCAGCAGCGAGAGTTGCAGCAGCAGATGCAGGAGATGAGGGCGCAGCAGCAGGCTTCCCAGGAGCAGCTGCAGCAGATGCGCGGCTTCTGAGGCTAAAAAATACGGGGTCTCCCCCATTTTTACAGGATGCCGCGCTGGTGCGGCGGCGAGAGCCTGCATTTTTTGTAGCCCGAAGCACGAAAAAGCGGCCCTGTGGCCGCTTTTTCAGTTGCTGTAGTCTTCCGGGTCGTAGCCCAGATTGGGGGCGAGCCACTTCTCGGCTTCTTCCACCGTCCAGCCCTTGCGGCGGGCGTAGTCCTCCACCTGATCGCGACCGATGGCGCCGACGCCGAAGTAGCGGCTGTTCGGATGGCTGAAGTAGTAGCCGGAGACCGCGGCGGTGGGCGTCATGGCGTAGCTTTCGGTGAGCTTCAGGCCGATGCGCTCATCCGGCTTGAGCAGCGCCCACAGGGTGCCCTTCTCGGTGTGATCGGGGCAGGCGGGATAGCCGGGCGCGGGGCGGATGCCGATGTATTTTTCCCTGATCAGGTCGTCGTTGGTGAGGTCTTCATCGGCGGCGTAGCCCCAGAATTCCTTGCGCACCCGTTCGTGCATGCGCTCGGCGAAGGCTTCGGCGAAGCG
>NZ_WFYD01000051.1 GCF_015490265.1 Sulfurivirga sp.
CCGCCAGCATCGTGGCCATGGTGGAACGGCTGTCGGACTGGACGGTGTGGGGTGCGGTCATCTCGCCCGGCGCGTCCTGTCGTCGCCACAAGCCCGCCCGGGTGCTCGGTTTTGATGCCGATCTGCCCCGGCTGGCGGCACAGGCCGACGGCGTGCTCATTGCCGTGGGACAGATCGAAGATCCCATGCCCCGCATGCGGCTGTTCGAGCGGCTGTGCGCCCTTAATGCCCACCTGCCGACACTGGTGGCTGACAATGCCAGTGTGGCGTCCACGGCTTCTCTCGGCCGTGGTACCGTGGTGATGCAGCAGGCGCTGGTCAACGCCTTTGCCCGGGTGGGCGACGACTGCATTGTCAATTCTCAGGCGCTGATCGAACATGACGTGGAGGTGGGTGATCACTGCCACATCTCCACCGGCGCGCGCATCAATGGCGATGCGCACATCGGCAACCGCTGTTTCATCGGCAGCGGGGCGGTCATCGGACAGGGGGTGCGCATCTGCGACGATACGGTCATTGGTGCTGGCAGTGTCGTGATCAGAGACATCAAGGAACCGGGCGTGTGGGTGGGCAACCCGGCAAGGAGGGTGAAGTGAGCCTTTTCATCATTGCCGAAGCCGGTGTTAATCACAATGGTGATGTGGCGCTGGCCCACAGGCTCATCGACGTGGCGCTTGATGCGGGGGCGGACGCGGTCAAGTTCCAGACCTTTAACCCTGAAAAGCTGGTCAGCCCCGCCTTAAGACAGGCCGAATATCAGCAGCGCAATACCGGACGCACGGAAAGCCAGCTGCAGATGCTCACAAGGCTGGCGCTGGATGAGGTGGCCCATCAGGAGCTGAAGGTTCATTGCGATGAGGTGGGCATCGAGTTCATGTCTACCCCGTTTGACGAGGAGAGCGCCCATTTTCTGGCCGAGCTGGGCATGCGCCGTTTCAAGATTCCTTCCGGGGAGCTGCTGTCCACGCCCTATCTGCGCACCATCGCCCGCTACGACCGGCCCACGATTCTGTCCACCGGCATGTCCACGCTGGATGAAGTGCGTCATGGCGTGGAGACACTGCTGAATGGCGGGCTCAGCGGGGAAAATCTCACGCTGTTACATTGCACCAGCGCCTATCCCACACCGCCGGAGGCGGTCAACCTGCGCGCCATGGTGACCCTGGCGGACACCTTCGGTCTGCCGGTGGGCCTGTCCGACCATACGGCTGATGACACCGCCGCCACCATGGCGGTGGCACTGGGGGCCACGGTGGTGGAGAAGCATTTTACGCTGGATCGCGCCCTGCCCGGGCCGGATCACAAAGCCAGTCTGGAACCGGATGAACTGGCCCGTTTTGTCGAACGGCTGCGCAAGGCGGAGACAATGCTGGGTGATGATCGCAAACGGCCCACGGCGGCGGAAATGGACACCCGTGCCATCGCTCGACGACGCATGGTGGCGGCCCGACCTATCGCAGCGGGTGAGATCATTACCGAAGATAAGTTGGTGCTGCGCCGTCATGACAGTGGCTTCTGGGGTGACCGATGGGATGATGTGATCGGCACGCCCGCGCCCCGGGCGTTTGCCGCCGGGGAGGGCATCGAGTGGTGAAGAAGATTGCCGTGCTCACCACCACGCGGGCCGATTATGGCATTCTGCAGCCGCTGATCCATGCATTGCACGAGGCCGACTGGGCCGAACTGCAGCTGATTGTCACCGGCAGCCATCTGCTGGAAAGCCAGGGCCGCACTGTGCGGGAGGTTGAAGCCGATGGTCTGCCCATTGCCGCGCGAGTGCCCATCTTCGAGGAAGGCACCACCACGGCCTTGGACAATGCCCGGGCCTTTGGCGTGGCCGCCGAGCGCATGGCGCCGGTGCTGGTTGACCTGAAATCCGATACGCTGGTGCTGTTGGGGGATCGTTTTGAGACGCTGGCCATCGCCGCCGCCACCGCATTGCTGCACATCCCGATTGTTCACCTGCATGGTGGGGAGGAGAGCGCAGGGGCGTTGGACAATCGCTTCCGCCATGCCATCAGTCAGTTGGCGGACTGGCACCTGACCGCCACGGAAAAGGCGGCTGAGAAACTGCGCCAGATGGGCCTGCCTGCCGAGCGCATTCACCATGTCGGGGCACTTGGGGTGTGGAATGTGCTTAACCAACCCCGTCTGGATCGGGAAGCGCTGCAACGACAGATTCCCGTGCCCCTGCGCAGTCCGCTGTTTGTCATCACCTTTCATCCGGAAACCGCCACCGACCAGTCCCCCGAACAGCAGGTGCGGGCGCTGATTGACGCGCTGGCCCAGTTTCCCGAAGCGTCCCAGATCATCACCTATGCCAATGTGGACGAGGGCGGCGAGACCATCAACCGTCTGTGGCGGGAATATGCCAAGGCGCATCCGGGCACGGTGTGGCTCACGCCCTCGCTGGGCCGACTGCGCTACCACAGCCTGCTGGCCATCGCCGATGTGGTCATCGGCAACTCATCCAGCGGCATACTGGAAGCTCCCAGCTTTGGCCTGACCACAGTCAACATCGGTGACCGCCAGGCCGGTCGGGAGCGGGCCGAAAGTGTCATCGACACGCCTGCCGAGAACGAAGCTATCATCGAGGCCATCCGCACGGCCTTGAGCAGAGGGAGACGAACTGTAAAGAATCCCTATGAAAAGGCCGATACCCTGTCCGAAATGCTACAGATTTTGAAGGGGGTCGTTTGAAGACGCTCACCATTGTCCCTGCTCGTGCCGGCAGCAAACGCCTGCCCGGAAAGAACCTGCGTCCTCTGCATGGCAAGCCTCTCATCTGCTGGACACTGGAGGCGGCTTTGCAGGCTCAGCGCATCGATCGGGTCATTGTCAGCACGGACTCTGAAGAAATCGCGGAAGTGTCCAGAAAGAGTGGCGCAGATGTGCCCTTCATGCGCCCGCCAGAGCTGGCGGAAGACACAACCACTACCCAGGATGTGATTGAACATGCCATTGGCATACTGGCTGCGCGGGGAGAGCACTATGACCGCATTATGCTGCTGCAACCCACATCCCCCCTGCGTACCGCCAAGCATATTGAAGAAGCCCTGGACCTGTTTGAGCGCAAGCGTGCACTGAGCGTCATCTCCGTCTCTCCTGCGGAGCATCCACCGCAGTGGATCAACAGGCTGGGACCGGAGGGAGAGATGAACCATTTTCTGGAGGCGGTTAACAGGAAGCGCCGCAGTCAGGACTTTGCAGGCTACTATCAGCTCAATGGTGCGATCTATATTGCCGACACCGACGCTCTGCTGCGCCACCATAGCTTTTACCTGGACGAGCGCTGCTTTGGCTATGTGATGTCACGGCGTGATGGCATAGACATAGATACGGAAATCGACTGGTACCTTGCGGAAGCGTTGATGGGAGACATTCGAGATGAGTCGACCTGACTGGACAACGACCCTTGTTCAACCAGACACACCACTGGAGCAGGTACTGGCTGCCATGGATAGCGGCGGATGGCGTATTGCGCTGGTGTGTGACGAAGAACGACATTTGAAGGGAGTCATCACGGATGGAGACGTCCGACGCGCCCTGTTGCGTCATGTGGGACTTGAGGTGCCGGCAAAGGCGGTGATGAATCCCGCGCCCATCACCACTTCAATGGACACGGAGCGTTCACAGCGGCTGCGTCTGATGCTGGATCGCAGCATCGAACGCCTGCCCATTGTGGATGACGAGGGGCGGGTGTGCGGTATTGAACTACTGCGTGACACACTGGCTCCACCTGCCCGTAATAACGCCGTGGTGCTGATGGCCGGCGGTTTTGGCACCCGTCTCCGCCCGCTCACTCAGGAACGTCCCAAGCCACTGCTTCATGTGGGCGACAAGCCCATTCTTGAACACATCCTTGAGTCTTTCGTGGAGCATGGCTTCCGCCGTTTCTATATCTCCGTACACTACAAGGCCGAGATGATCCGTGAGTATTTCGGTGATGGCCGTCGTTGGGGCGTGGAAATCGACTATCTGCACGAAGATGAACCACTGGGGACGGCAGGTTGCCTGACTCTGCTACCAGATGAAGCGCTGCAGGCGCCGGTCATGGTGATGAACGGTGACATACTCACCCGGGTCAATTTTGATGCGCTGCTCAACTTTCACGAGCAGGAACAGGTGGCGGCCACGCTGTGCGTGCGGGAATACAGTTTCCAGATCCCCTTTGGCGTTGTTCGGGCAGAGGGCCATCGCCTCAAAAGCATTGAGGAAAAGCCTGTGGTGCAGCAGTTTGTCAGTGCCGGCATCTATGTGCTGAACCCGGAGGTGATTCGCGGCATAGACAGGGTTCCGGTGGATGTGCCGGATGTGCTTGAGCGGCTGCAGGGGCAAGCGCAGCC
>NZ_WFYD01000052.1 GCF_015490265.1 Sulfurivirga sp.
GGCGGATGCGCTGACCCGGCTTGATGCCGGCGGGAATCTTCACCTTGATGGTCTTGTTGCGGTGGCTCACCTGACCATAGGCGTCCGCCTCCGGCACCTGCAGGGTCAGGGTGCGCTCGGCACCATTGACCGCATCCTCCAGCGGAATGAGAATCTTGACGATCTGATCCTGCCCACGGGCACGGAAACCACCGCTGCGACGGCCGCCCTGACGAAAGCCGCCGCCGAACAGTGTTTCGAAGAAATCGCTGAAATCGTGAGCACCGCCGCCGGCGTAGCCCCCGCCGCCGAAGCCACCGAACTGCTGACCGAACATCTCCTCGAACTGGCTCGGGTCAAACTGCTGACCCTGCTCCCAGTTGCTGCCGAACTGGTCATACAGCTTGCGCTTCTCCGGGTCGGAGAGCACCTCATAGGCCTCGTTGATCTCCTTGAACCTGGCCTCATCCCCGCCCTTGTCCGGGTGGTGCTTGGCGGCCAGCCGGCGGAACGCCTTCTTGATCTCCGCCTCGCTGGCGTTGCGGTCCACCCCGAGAATCTTGTAGTAGTCCTTGTATTCCATTGCGCCTCCTCAGCCTCAAACAAAAAAGCCGGCGCGAGGCCGGCTCCGCACCCCTGATGGGATCAGCTTCCGGCCTCGCCGTCCTCCACGGTGATCTTGCGCGGCTTGGCCACCGACTTCTTCGGCACCACGATCACCAGCACGCCACGCTCGGTCTTGGCGCGGATGTTGTCGATATCCGCGCTCTCCGGCAGGCGGAAGCTGCGGTAGAAACGGCCATAGACACGCTCATACCGGCGCACGCCGCGCTCGTCCACTTCCTTCTGCGCCTTGCGCTCGCCGGAGATCTCCAGCAGGCCGTTCTCCACATTGATCTCAATGTCCTTGGGATCCACGCCGGGTACGTCCGCCTGAATCACATAGGCGTCCGGCGTCTCCTCAATGTCCACCGCAGGCACCCACTGCGCCTGCTGCAGGTCGCCCTCGCTCTGGGCCACCTGACCGACAAACTGCTCCAGTTCACGATTGAGCTGATTGAGAATGCTCCACGGTTGTACCACTCTGCTCATCGTCCACCTCCTTGATTCGATCGTTTTTCCGTCACGGCGTATATGGAGGCGGCGGCGAGATTTTCAAGAGAGCCAGTCCAGCCGCAGGCGCGCCCGTGCGTCAAACAGGCGGCGCTGACCCAGCCGCACCGCCAGAACGGCCCCCAGCGCCGTGGACACCACGATCAGCAGAATGATCATGATCTGATACTTGACCGCTTCCATCGGATCGGCACCGGCAAGGATCTGACCGGTCATCATGCCCGGCAGGGAGACCACGCCGGCGGCGGCCAGCATGTTGACCATGGGTGTGAGCGCCACCTGCAGCGCCTGCCGGCGCACGAATGTCATCGCCTGATGCGGCGGCTCTCCCAGCGCCAGCTGCGCCTCCACCGCCGCCCGCCGATCCCGCGCCTGCCGGGTCAGCTGATCCAGCGCCAGCGCCACCGCCGTCATGCTGTTGCCCAGTACCATGCCCAACAGCGGAATGGCATATTGGGGCGCATACCACGGACGGGGTTCCACCACGGTCACCAGCGTCAACACGGTGAGCACCAGCGCCGTCATGGACAGGGCGATCAGGCCGATGAGCAGGCTGCCGCCCCGGCGCAGCGGATGCTGCTGGCGCTTGTGCACCTCATATCCCGCCATCAGCAGCATGATGCCCCATACCAGCGCCACCCAGAAGAAAGTGCCCTGCGCGAACACCCAGCTGAGCCACACGCCCATCAACGCCAGCTGCAACCCCATGCGCACACCGTTGATCAGCAGCGTGCGGGTCTGCCCGAACCCTTCCAGCGCCAGCCAGCCGGCCGCCAGCAGAAACCACACGGACAGAAAGGCCAGATCCGTCCATTGCAGCACGATCATGTTTCCGTCATGCATCGTTCATCTTCCCTTCATGTGACGACGCATAATAATGGCACAGGCTCACACACGGATGCCGCAATGATCGACATCGAACAGCAGCTGCGTGCCCATCTGGGCGACAGGGTGGACACGCCTTCCGGGCGGATGATGGTGCGCCTGCTGCGCGCCCTGCTGCACGAGGAAGAGATCAACCGTTTCATTCAGGACAACCGCCACCTGCGCGGTTTCGCCTTTCTGGACCGGGTGCTGGATTACTTCGACTTCCATTTCCGCGTCGATCCGGAACAGCTTGCGGCCATCCCGCCACAGGGCCGGCTGATCATTGTCGCCAACCACCCCATCGGCTCGCTGGACGGGCTGGCGCTGCTGAAACTGGTGCGCATGGTGCGCCCGGATGTGCGCATCGTCGCCAATGAACTGCTCAACTACATCGAACCGCTGGGGAACCTGTTCATCCCGGTGGACAACATGCGCGAACGGGGCGCCGGCCATAAGAGCCGCTACAGAATCATGCTGGAAGCGCTCAGAAACGAACAGGCGCTGATCATCTTTCCGGCGGGCGAGGTCTCCCGCATCCGTCCCAACGGCGTGCGCGACGGCCGCTGGAAGGCCGGTTTCGTCAAGCTGGCGCTGAAGACGGGCGCGCCGGTGCAGCCCATCCTGGTAGAGGCGCACAATTCCCCCCTATTCTATGGCCTCTCCGCCCTCTACAAGCCGCTGGGCACGCTCATGCTGGCGCAGGAGATGTTCAACAAACGGCATCAGACCATCCGCTTCCATGTCAGCCTGCCCATCCCCGCCCGGGCGTTGCGGGAAAGCGGTCTGAGCCGCAAGACGCTGGCTCAGCGCATGCGTCGCTACACCTATCTGCTGCGCAAGCCGAAGAAGCTGAAGAAAAAGGCGCTGTTCCCCACCCTGTCGGCCATAGCCCCGCCCGTTGACCGTGAGGCACTCAAATCAGCCCTGGCGGATGCCCGGCTGCTGGGCACCACCGCTGACGGCAAGCGCATTCTGCTGTATGACTGGCAGGACGACAGCCCGGTGATGCGCGAGATCGGCCGCCTGCGGGAGCTGACCTTCCGCAGCGTGGAGGAAGGCACGGGCCAGTCGCTGGATCTGGACGAATTCGACCGTCACTACCGCCACCTGATCCTGTGGGACGAACGGGACGAGGAAATCGTGGGTGCCTACCGCATCGGTCACGGACCGGACATCATGGCAGAGCAAGGGGCGGAGGGTTTTTACAGCCACACGCTGTTTGAGTTCCTGCCCGAGCTGCAAAAGCGGCTGCCCCGGAGCATCGAACTGGGGCGCAGCTTCGTGCAGCCCCGCTACTGGGGCCGACGCAGTCTGGACTATCTCTGGTATGGCATCGGCGCCTACCTGAAGGCCCATCCCGAGATCCGCTGGATGTTTGGTCCGGTGAGCCTCAGCCGCGCCTATCCGGAGCAGGCCAGAGCGCTGATCGCGCTTTTTTATCAGACACAGTTTCCACCCGGCGCGCCCCTGGTGCGATCCCGACACCCCTTTGCCGTGCCCGACAACCTTCTCAGCCAGTGGCAACCCGCTTTCAGTAGTGACTATGCCACTGCCTTCAGGGCGCTCAACCGGGCGCTGGCCCAGCTGGGCGTGAAGGTGCCCACCCTCTACAAACAATATGCGGAAATCGCCCTGCCCGGCGGCTGCGAATACGCAGGCTTCAGTATTGATCCGGCTTTCAATGACTGTGTGGACGGATTGGTCATGGTGGACTGCGAACGGCTGGTGCCGAAGAAACGGGACCGCTACATGGGTGTCACCGGCACGCACAGCGTCTCGCAGGAGAGCGGCCGGGAGAAATGAAATCCCTGCAGATAGTCGATGTAGGGACGACGGAAGAAACCGGCCATGTGCTGATCCTCAATGCCCTCGAACACCACCTCGTAACCCAGGGTGTGCAGCTCGCGCGCCAGCCCCAGAATGATGCGCTCGTTGCGGGAATCCGTGCAGGCGGCCAGCGCCAGAGCACGGTCGAACTTGATGATGTCGGCCGGCAGATGCGCCAGATAGGAAATGGACGAATAACCGCTGCCGAAGTCATCTATGGCCACACGGAAGCCCATCTCCCTCAGACGCGAGAGCTTTTCCTGCGCCGCTTTCAGGTCCTGCACCAGCGTGCTCTCGGTGATCTCCAGCACGATCTTGTAGCGGTCGGTCAGCTCCGCCAGTGGTGCCAGCCACTCGAACAGCGCCTCATGCGCCAGCGCTTCAGGCGAGAGGTTAATGGACAGCCCCGACATCGGGCACCCCTTCTCATGCAACCGCTCACTGATCCTGTGAATCACCTGCGCATCAAAGGCCGCCTCCTGATGCAGACGGGACACCAGCGGCATGAACTCCGCCGGTGAAAGCTGCTGACCCGGCTCTGGCTCGAATCGGGCCAGCACCTCCACATAGCGCCATTCGCCGGTGCGCGCCTCCACCAGTGGCTGACCGTAAAGCTCCAGTCCCTCGCCGGTGCGGATCATGGCGCGAATCCGCTCCAGCTGCTCCGGGCTGGCCTGATCATCCCCTGCATGACGATCCGGGTCATATCGCTGCACCTTCTCGTCCAGCGTCAGCTTGGCGGCGCGCATGGCCTGAGTCGCCTGACGCAGCACCACATTGAACGGCAGCGCACTATACTCATCCACCCATACCCAGCCCGCACTCAGGCTGAGAGAAGCGCGGATGCCCAGATCCTCCAGGCGCCGTTCGGCAAAACGGGTCACGATATCCTGCAAACAGGCCGTTACCTGCTCCGGGGCAAAATCCTCTACGGGAAACAGCAGGGCAAACGTGTCAGCATGAAGGCGGTAGCTCTGATACCCGCCACCACAGAGCCCATTCAGCTCCACCGCCACCTTCTTGAGCACCCGGTTGGCCACCTCCGTGCCATAGGCTTCATTCAGGTCGCGGAACAGGTCGATGTCCAGCACCGCCAGCGCCACGGCATGGTGGGGTGCCCGTTCATAGCGCTGATGCCAGTGCTGCTCAAGCCCCAGCCGGTTGTGCAGACCGGTAAGAGAATCCACAAAGGCAATTTCGCGCAGGTGAGCGTTGGCCTCCTCCAGCGCACGGGTGCGCTCGGCCACCTGCTGCTCCAAGGACTGGTTGAGCGCATGCAGCGCCTGTGTCTGCCGGGTGAGCTCCTCCAGTGTGCGATTGGTCTGCTCGGCCACATAACGCACTTCCTCCGGTGCCGTGTCCACAACGGACATGCGCGCTTCCAGCTGACCGTGCCGGTAGGCGCGGAACGTCCGCGCCAGCTCGCCCATGGGCTTTACCACATGGCGGTTGAGGTAGAGATAGAGCCCCAGCAGAATGAAGAAGAAGATCACAAACGGAAGCAGCACCGCCACCAAGGCGCTGTTGAGGAAAGTGGTGTAGAAATCTGTGCTCACCGAGACCATGAGGCCGGCCTGCCGGTGATCCTGCACCCGCTCAGGCAATCTCACCCAGAAAGGCACGTACGGCTGCAGTCCCACTTCAAGCAGTGTCAACGGCTGCTGAACCGATGCAGGCGGATGCAACATCATGCGCACCGCCGGGCTGCCCAAGAGTTTTTCCAGCACCGGCATCGTATGGCCCGCCTCGGCCAGGCGGGAGATAAAGATCAGCTCCCCGGCCGGTTCACCAATGTCATAGTGCACCGTGGTGCGCGCGACGGCATAAAGGCCGGGGCGGTCGAATGCCTTGCGGAACAGCGGCTCTTCCGCAGACCCCTCGCGCACGAGAAAGTTGGCCTGGCCGACTTGCAGCTGGGCCAGCCAGCCGGGCAGACCAGTATCGTCGGCATAGTCGCCGGCACTGTTCCACCCCTGTCCATCATCGCTGATGAACACGGTGCCGGTCAGATCATACTGGCGGGCCAGCTGGGCCAGCGCCGGCGGGATGGCTCCTTCCCGGCCATTTTCAAGATAACTGCTCAATGCGCGGGTGTAGACCCGGCTGCCCACCAGTTTGTAGCGCATCAGCAGCCGCTCGGCCTCAAGCCATTTGTCCACCACCTGGGCCACATGCTGCTGTCCCTTGCTCAGCTCCACGTTCAGAATGCGGAACGCCTGATCCAGCTGAAAGGCCAGCAACAGAATCATCATCACCAGCAGCAGCAGAAAGATGCGGCGCAGACGGCTGATCAGGGTGTTTTCCGACAGCCAGCGGATCACCGGCCCCCCTCCCACTTGACCACCTGTCGGGCCGGCTGGGCGACAACGGGGCAACCGCGCCGGTCAGCATGCTGCATGCCGCCGCGCACCACGCCGACAACGTCATAGCCGTGATGGATGAGCCACCGTGCGGCAATGGGCGACTGACGCATGGTGGCGTCCGCCAGCAGTAGCGGGCGGTCCTTGGGAATGTCTGCCAGATGCTTTTTAAGCGCATACATGGGGATCAGGGTGCTGCCCGGCAGGAACAGCTGGCGGGAACGCAGCCAGGGCGGACGCACATCCAGCACGAAAAGATGCGGGTTTTTCAGTTGCTTCAGTATCTGGCGGCATCCCAGTTTGGGCACACGAATGGCCAGATAGTCCGGATTGACCCACATGGGATAGCCGAACTGCCGCCACTCCGGAATGCCGCCGCGGAACCAGTAGATATTCTTCAGCCCCCGTTTCAGTGCCGCTTCCACCGCATAACGGCTGTAATCACACTTGACCCCCATGCAGTAGAACACCTTGGGACGGTCATCCTCGGTGGAAAGCCTTGGGGTCGTGCCCACCTCATTGGCGGGAATGTTGGTGCTGCCCGGAATGTGCTGCAGCTCGAACTCGACGGGGCTGAGCGCATTGATCAGTTGCATGGGCAGGCCGCTGTCGAGCATCTCCTTGACCTCCGGCGCCGTGACGATGGGCACATCCGGCAAGCCCCCAGTCTCCGCCCGGAGAACAGACGGCAGGCTCAGCAGTATCAACAGGACAATGGAGATCAGACAGCGATGCAAGCGACAACTCCGGAATCAGGGATTCACGGAGTTTAGCCACGAAGAGGCGCGTTTTGAAATTAGCACTTTTTATGAGCCAATCAAATCAACATGCTCAATTTTTTTGATGAATGGAGGTGCCCGAGCCTGGCATCTCGCCCAGTGTTACTCTCTGATCCGGCGCAAGGCGTGTCCGCTGGGCAAGGTCATGACTGACCCACACCAGCGCACAGCCCTGATCGCGCAGGGCCAGCAGCCACTGCTCCACAATCAGGGTCGTCTCGGCGTCCAGATGACTGGTGGGTTCGTCCAACAGCAGCACGCACGGGCGACGCATGATACCGCGCAACAGTCCCAGCCGCTGCAGCTCCCCGCTGGAGAGGCGATCGACGGAACGGTGCAGATGCGCCTCGGTCAGTCCAAGCCGACTCAGCAGCGCCACATCCGGCGGAACATCGAAAGTCTCAGCCGGCGTGCTCGTCCACCAGGCGTACGTGGCGGGAAAATACATCACCTGCCGGCGCCAGTCGCACGGCGGCCAGTCGGTCTGAGGACGGCCATCCAGCCACACCTGTCCGTCATGGGGGTCCAGATCGGCCAGCGCCCGCAGCAGACGGGATTTGCCGCTGCCGGAGGGGCCGGTGATCAGCACCAGCTCACCTTCCGCCGCCGCAAAACTGACCGCCCGGCGCATGCCGCTCGCCCGCACCGCCTCGGCGCGGAACATTTACAGCGCCTCCAGCGGTGCCATGGCGGCCAGCAGCCATTTGCTGCCGCCCTGATCGAAATGCACCTGCACCCGTGTCTGCTCGCCACTGCCTTCCAGCGCGATGACGATGCCTTCGCCGAACTTGGCGTGACGCACCCGCTGACCGATGGCAAACAACGGGGTCTCCCCCATTTTTACCGGGTCGAAATCCGAGCGCCCGGAAAAACCGCCGGAAACCCCGGAAAAATCCCGTTCTGCGGCGGTTCTGCCGCCCAGACGCACCTCCTTCACGCATTCCGGCGGCAGTTCGGACAGGAAACGGGATGGCATGGGGTAGAGTTCGCGCCCCTGCCAGCGGCGCTTTTCGCACCAGCTCATCACCAGCTTTTTCTGCGCGCGGGTGATGCCCACATAGGCCAGCCGCCGCTCCTCCTCCAGCTTGACAGGATCGTCGATGGCCGACTGGGTGGGGAAGAGCCCCTCCTCCATGCCCACCATCATCACCAGCGGAAACTCCAGCCCCTTGGCAGCATGCAGGGTCATCAGCTGCACACAGGGCGTGTGGGCGTCAGCCTGATGCTCGCCCGCCTCCAGTGCGGCCCGGTTGAGAAAGGCTGTCAGCAGCGGCACGTCCTCGTCCTCCGGCTCCGGCCGGAACTGCTCGGCGGCGCTGATCAGTTCATTGAGGTTTTCCAGCTTGCTCTGGGCCTGCTCGGAGCGATCCTTTTCCAACTGCGCCTGCAGACCACTGCGGGCGATGACCTCGATCAGCTGCTGCGCCAGCGGCAGCTCGGCACAGGCACGCTCAAGCTCATCAATGAGCGCGAGAAAACCGGACACCGCCCCCCGGGCGCGGGCGCTGAGACCGTTTTCCACCAGCTGCCGGGCCGCCTGCCACAGGGACAGGCCATGCTGACGGGCGTGACGGCGGATCTGCTCCTGGGTGCGCGCACCGATGCCCCGCGGCGGGTTATTGAGCACCCGTTCGAAGCTGGCGTCGTCATTCCGGTTGACCAGCAGGCGCAGATAGGCGAGCACGTCCTTGATCTCCGCCCGCTCGTAGAACCGCAGGCCGCCATAGACCCGATAGGGAATGCGGTGACGCAGCAGCGCCTGCTCCAGCAGACGGGACTGGGCATTGGAGCGGTAGAGCACGGCGATCTCGTCACGGCTGCCGCCTTCTTCCAGCCAGTGCTCCACCTGTCGGCAGACGAAATCCGCCTCCTCCAGTTCATTGAAGGCGCGGTAGACCTCGATCGGCTCGCCTGCCTCGCCCGCCGTCCACAGATTCTTGCCCAGCCGACCGCTGTTGTGGGCAATCAGCGTGTTGGCCGCCTTGAGAATGGTGCCGGTGGAGCGGTAGTTCTGCTCAAGGCGCACCACACGAACATCGGCAAAATCCTCGGTGAAACGCTGAATGTGCTCCACCCGCGCGCCGCGCCAGCCATAGATGGACTGGTCGTCATCTCCCACCACGAACAGCCGGCCCGTGCCGCCGGCCAGCACCCGCAGCCAGGCATACTGCAGCGTGTTGGTGTCCTGAAACTCGTCCACCAGCAGATGGCGGAAACGCTGCTGGTAGTGGGCCAGCACCGCCGGCTGCTTCAGCCACAGTTCATGGGCGCGTAGCAGCAGTTCGGCGAAATCTACCAGCCCGCCCCGCGCGCACTGCTCCTCATAGGCGCGGTAGATGCGCAGCATGGTTTCAAGATACGGGTCGTGCCCCGGGTCGATATGGGCGGCACGGCGTCCCTCCTCCTTCTGGCCATTGATGAAGGAGACGGCCTGACGCACCGGCCATTGAGCCTCATCCAGCTCAAGCTCGCGCAGCAGCCGCTTGACCAGCCGCTTCTGGTCATCGGCGTCGATCACCTGAAAGTTCTCGATCAGCCCGGCCTCGCGCCAGTGCTGGCGCAACAGCTGATAGGCGATGCCGTGGAAGGTGCCGAGTGTCACCGACTGCGCCCGCGGACCGATCAGCGCCGCTGCCCGGGCGCGCATCTCGCCGGCGGCCTTGTTGGTGAAGGTGACCGCCAGAATGTTCCACGGCTGCACGCCACATCCCTCGATCAGCCAGCCGATGCGGTGGGTCAGCACCCGCGTCTTGCCGGAGCCGGCCCCGGCCAGCACCAGCGCGTGCACGTCCTCGGGCAGGGTGACCGCCTCCCGCTGCGCGTCATTGAGCGGATTTAACAGAAACGAAACATCCATCGGTTATTTTTAACACCGAGCTTGATTTGGCAGGAAGGGTGTGATAAAAATTCGCGAAATCCGTATGCCTGCTTCGCGTTTGCGCGTAGTATAGCCTACCGGCCGCAGGCCATTCCGAACACGCTCTCGAATCTCCCAGATCCCTGACGGCCTGAAGGCAGGCGCACAGAGGAGGGATGAACACATAAAACGAGGACAGAAACATGAGCGAGCACATTGTCAACGTCAACGACGACAATTTTGAAACCGAAGTGCTGCAGTCCGACCAGCCCGTACTGGTGGATTTCTGGGCCGAGTGGTGCGGTCCCTGCAAGATGATCGCCCCCATTCTGGACGAGATCGCCCAGGAATACGCCGGCAAGCTCAAGGTTGCCAAGGTCAACATTGACGACAACCCGTCCACACCGCCCAAGTATGGCGTGCGCGGCATCCCCACCCTGATGCTGTTCAAGAACGGCGAGGTGGAGGCGACCCAGGTGGGTGCGCTGTCCAAGTCCCAGCTGACCACATTCCTGGACGCCAACCTCTGATCCGACCTGCGGGGCATGCCCTGCCCCGCCGCTTTACCGCATCGACCCAGTTTCCCTTCTGCCGGCCCAAGTCCGGCGTGACATTCGATCCGACTCAACAGGAACCTGACGACAACCCATGAACCTGACCGACCTCAAGAAGAAATCCGTCTCCGAACTGCTCAAGATCGCCGAGGAACTGGGGCTGGAGAACCTGGCCCGCCTGCGCAAGCAGGACATCATCTTCGCCATCCTCAAGGCCAAGGCCGCGCGGGGCGAGGACATCTTCGGCGAAGGCGTGCTGGAAATCCTGCCCGATGGATTCGGTTTTCTGCGCTCCGCCGACAGCTCCTATCTGGCCGGCCCGGACGATCTCTATGTCTCTCCCAGCCAGATCCGCCGCTTCGGCCTGCGCACCGGCGACACCATCCAGGGCAAGATCCGCCCGCCCAAGGAGGGCGAGAAATACTTCGCCCTGCTGAAGGTGGAAAAGGTCAACTTCGAAGACCCGGAAGTGGCCAAGCGCAAGATCGCCTTCGAAAACCTCACCCCGCTGCATCCCACCCGGCGCATGAAGCTGGAACTGGGCAACGGCACCACCGAGGACATCACCCCGCGCATCATCGACCTGGCCGCGCCGGTGGGCTTCGGTCAGCGCGGCCTGATCGTTGCCCCGCCCAAGTCGGGCAAGACAGTCATCCTGCAGAACATCGCCCACTCCATCGAGCACAACTATCCGGACGCCTATCTGATCGTGCTGCTGATCGACGAGCGTCCGGAAGAGGTGACCGAAATGGAACGCACCGTGCGCGGCGAGGTGGTGGCCTCCACTTTCGACGAGCCGGCCCAGCGCCACGTGCAGGTGGCCGAGATGGTCATCGAAAAGGCCAAGCGGCTGGCCGAGCACAAGAAGGATGTCATCATCCTGCTGGACTCCATCACCCGTCTTGCGCGCGCCTACAACACCGTCGTGCCCGCCTCCGGCAAGATCCTCACCGGCGGCGTGGACGCCAACGCCCTGCACCGGCCCAAGCGCTTCTTTGGCGCGGCGCGCAATATCGAAGAGGGCGGCAGCCTGACCATTCTGGCCACGGCCCTGGTGGACACCGGTTCCAAGATGGACGAGGTCATCTTCGAGGAATTCAAGGGCACCGGCAACATGGAGCTGCACCTGTCGCGCCATCTGGCCGAGCGGCGCATCTTCCCGGCCATCAACATCACCAAGTCCGGCACGCGCAAGGAAGAGCTGCTGATGACCCCCGAGGAACTGCAGCACGTGTGGATTCTGCGCCGTTTCCTCGGCAACATGGAAGAGGCCGAAGCCCTCAACACGCTCATCGACCAGATGAAGCACACCAAGACCAACGCCGAACTTTTCATGGCCATGAAGAACACGGCCAAGTGATCGGCTTGCCACTGACGGCTTGCGCGGCTATAATTTCACGTTCGCCAAGTTTTAGACCCCAACACGACAGGCAGGAAAACACTATGAAAGAAGGCATTCATCCGGAATACCGGAAAGTGGTCTTTCAGGACATCGCCACCGGCGACACCTTTCTGACCCGTTCCACGGCTGCCGTACGCGCCAAGGACACCATCGAGCTGGACGGCAAGGAATATCCGCTGATCCGTGTGGAAATCTCCAGCGCCTCCCACCCCTTCTACACCGGCAAGCAGACGCTGGTGGACACCGAAGGCCGTGTGGAGAAGTTCCGCCAGAAGTACGGCATGGGCAAGTAACTCATACGAAACGCTCACGAAAAAGGGCCGCATGATGCGGCCCTTTTTCGTTTCTCTCCCCGCGCATTCGGCACGCTTTCTGCTACGATCTTTTCCATGAAGCTGCGCAGACCGATCCTTGCCGCCCTGATGCTGTGGCCGCTGCTTGCCGCCGCAGCCGACGATGACTGTCTGCCCGCCCAGCCCGACAAACTGGTGTGGAAGAAGGTGCAGTATGTCTCCAGCGGCAACAAACTGGTGGTGGACAATCACTATGTGATGCTGGAAGGCGTGGTGGCGCCGGAACGGGGACGGCCCAACAAGTGGAACCACCGCAGTGACGACCCGCTGGCGAAGCAGGCCAAGCTGTTTCTGCTCAGGCTGTTCGCCAACCATGACATGCAGGTGGGCATCGAGCATGACCAGAAACGTTACGACCGTTTTCTGCGCGAGCTGGGTCACCTCTACTACCGCGACGCACAGGGACGCCTGCACAGCGTGCAGCGGGCACTGCTCCGGGCCGGGCTGGCGCTGGCCGCCACCAACCCGCCCAACCTGAAGCATCAGAACTGCTACTACCGGGCAGAGAAGACCGCCCGCAAGGCGGTGCGTGGTATCTGGCGCATAGCCAAGCAGTACCCGGACCTCAAATATCCCATCATTCCCAGCAACAAAATCGCCGGCGACGATGAAGGCTACCGCATCGTGCGCGGTCCGGTCCGGCGCATCGTGTCCGTGCGGGGCTTCGAGGGCTTCAACCTGGACACCACCGGCATCCGCATTCCGGAAGAGGACTTCAGGCGCTACTGGAACAAGGGCATGCTGCGCCAGCTCAGAGGCAAAACCATCGAAGTGCGCGGCCGCCCCTACTTCGCCCTGGGACACATGTACATGGTGGTGCGCCATCCGAACGCGATCAATCTGCTCAACCCCGTCTATGACGCCGATGGCATAAAATAACGTCTTTTCACCACTCCGGAACACGCCTCATGACCCAGCTGAAGAACGACCGTTTTCTGCGCGCCCTGCTGCGCCAGCCCGTAGACCGCACCCCCGTTTGGATGATGCGTCAGGCAGGCCGCTATCTGCCCGAATATCGCGAAACCCGTGCCAAGGCCGGCTCCTTCATGGACCTGTGCCGCAACACCGAGCTGGCTACGGAAGTGACCCTCCAGCCGCTGCGCCGCTTTCCGCTGGATGCAGCCATTCTCTTTTCCGACATTCTCACCATTCCCGATGCCATGGGGCTGGGCCTGCGCTTCGAGGCCGGCGAAGGTCCGGTGTTCGACCGTCCCGTACGCAGCGCTGCCGATGTGGCCCGTCTCGGCGTGCCGGACATGGAAGACGATCTGGGCTATGTGATGGACGCCGTGCGTAGCATCCGCCAGGCACTGGACGGCGAGGTGCCGCTGATCGGCTTTTCCGGCAGCCCGTGGACGCTGGCCACCTACATGGTGGAAGGCGGTTCCAGCAAGACCTTCGGCCGGGTGAAGGCCATGATCTATGACGACCCGCAGACGGCCCATGCACTGCTGGGCGTTCTGGCGGATGCAGTGACCGAATATCTCAATGCCCAGATCCGTGCCGGTGCCCAGGCGGTGCAGATCTTCGACACTTGGGGCGGCGTGCTCACCGGACGGGACTACCGCGAATTTTCGCTGGCCTACATGGCCCGCATCGTGGAAGGCCTGATCCGCGAGCACGAAGGCCGCCGCGTGCCGGTGATCCTGTTCACCAAGGGGGGCAGTCAGTGGCTGGAGGCCATGGCGGAAACGGGGGCGGATGCGCTGGGGCTGGACTGGACCACCGACATCGGTGAGGCACGCCGACGCGTGGGCGACAAAGTGGCGCTGCAGGGCAACATGGACCCGAGCATGCTCTACGCCTCACCGGCGCGCATCCGCGAGGAGGTGGAAACCATCCTGAGCCGGTTCGGCCCCGGCAGCGGTCATGTGATGAATCTGGGGCACGGCATCCATCCGGACGTGTCACCGGAGCATGCCGCCGCCTTCGTCAATGCGGTGGTGGAGCTGAGCCCCGCCTTTCACTGAGACGCATCGAAGCGGGCTTCGGCACGCACCTGCTGCAGGGTAGCCATGACTTCATCGGCGTAATCGAGCGCGGCCAGATAGCAGCGGTGCGCCTGCTCCGCCACCACGCCCCGCGGCAGCGTCACCTGATCTGCGGTTCCCATCTCCAGCGTGCGGATCAGCGCCAGCGCCTGACCACCCAGGCCATCACCCTCCAGCATGGCGGCCAGAATGCGTTTATGCAGGTTGAGTTCGCGCAGAATCTCCTCCAGCGGCCGCTTCATCAGCACATCCAGCAGGGAAAACAGACCGATGGTGTAATAGGCGTCCGGCGGCAGGCGGCGGTCCGCCTTGCCGAGACAGCGCACGAAATGACCCCGCGTGAGCGCCACGCGCACCACCTCCGGCACCTGCTCACCCAGCTCCGCCAGCACCAGAGACTCCAGCCACATCTTCAGGTCGCGCAGACCGATGCGCCGCAGCGCGTCCATGATGGACTGCAACGGCTCGTCGCCTTCCTTGAGGGTGCGGTTGGCCAGGCGCACCAGCTGCTCACTCAGGAACAGGTCCTGCTCAAGCAGCTGCTCAATCTGCTCCAGATGGACATTGGGGTCGTCCAGCGTGTTGAGCAGACGCAACACCTGAATCTGAGTCGGACGCAGCTGACGGGAGGATTCAATCTCGGGCTTCAGATAGAAGGGGCCGGTAAAGAAATCGCAGCCATAATGACGGCAGAAGCCGAACTGACGCTGATCTTCCACATGCTGGGCGATCAGCCGTCGTCCGTTCTTGAGTGGCGGCACGCCTTCCATGATCCGCTGTGGCGTCACCGCAGAAAGGTCGATGCCCACATGGGGCACCTTGAAGTCATCCAGCACAAGCGGCCGGCTGAAATCGTAGTTGAGCAGGGCGATGGGCAGATGATAGAGACGCAGCAGCTTGTAGAGATTGGCCCATTCCACACTGTGGAACAGACGCCAGTCCACGCCAATGACCACACGGCGCGGCGGAAAGTGCCGCAGGAACGCCTCGGTCAGCGCTTCTTTCGGCAGCTCCAGCACCAGTGGCAGGCCGTGCCCCACCTTGCGCCAGGGAATTTCCTGCACCAGCTGCTCCAGCCGGTGGAGCACATCATCCATCTCCGCGGGTTTGACATCAGCACGGCCGGGCACCTGGCCGACAAAGCCACCCATGTAGGCGACCACTGCACCATTACCGGCAAAGATGGGGCGGCGGGAGAAAAAAGGCCGCTGACTGAGCTGCATCAACATGTCAATGCGAACCTTGCGGAATTTTTGAATAGCGGCATTGTCTCAGAAAGAGCAGGGACAATACAACAGCAAAGAGTCCCGCCTCCATAATGGCGGCCGCGTGAGGCGGTCCCAATCCCCAGCGGACACAAGGAAACGGTCACTCGACCGGCTTGTATTCCTCCGGCAGCGCTACCTCTTCATCACCGAACAGGAACTTCTCCATTTCTTCCTGCAGAAACTTGCGCGCCTTGGGGTCAAGGCTGGAGAGGCGGTATTCGTTGATCAGAATGGTCTGATGCTGCAGCCACTGTTTCCACGCCTCCTTGGAGACATGCTCATACACCTTCTGACCCAGCGGCCCCGGAAACGGGGGGTGATCCAGCCCTTCCAGCTCCTGCTTGAGCTTGACGCAGTGCACCTTGCGACTCATGTTCGACCTCCTTGAGAATGCGTTTGACCGGCGCGGGAATGCCGGCGGCCAGCGCCTCGTCAAGCGGCCACCAGCGCCCGCACGCCGCAGGTTCAACCGCGTCACTATGCCACACCCACGACGTGATATCCAGATGGAAGTGGGTGAAGGTATGTCGGAAGGTGGCCAATGCCTCACCCCGTGGCACTTCCGTTTCCGGCAACGTCCACAGCCCGCCCCACAGGCCTTCGGACGGACGCTGCACCAGCCACACACAGCCATCGTGCAGCTGCACCTGCCAGTTGACCGTGCGCACGGGCAGCGTCCTGCGTGGCCGTGGTGTCGGCAGTTCATCTGTTCGATCTTCCCGCCGGGCAATGCAGTCAGCGGCAAAGGGGCAACGCGCACAGTCGGGGCGGGCACGGGTGCAGACCGTCGCACCCAGATCCATCTGCGCCTGGGTGTAGTCCGGCATCACGCTTTCATCCTGCGGCAGCAGCCGCTCCGCCAGCGCCCACAGCCGCTGCTCTACCGCCCGCTCGCCCGGCCAACCCTCGATGCCGAACAGGCGACACAGCACCCGTTTCACATTGCCGTCCAGAATCGCTTCACGCCGGCCATACGCCTGCGCCACGATGGCTGCGGCGGTGGAGCGACCAATGCCGGGCAGCGCCTCCCAGCCGGCCCGATCCTGCGGAAAACCGCCCTGTGCCATGATCTGCCGCGCGGCCCGGTGCAGATTGCGTGCCCGGGCGTAGTAGCCCAGCCCCTGCCACAGGGCGAGCACTGCATCCGGCTCGGCATCCGCCAACGCCTCCACCGAGGGCAGGGCCGCCATGAAGCGCTCGAAATAGGGCACCACCGTCCGCACCTGCGTCTGCTGCAGCATGATCTCCGCCACCCACACCCGATAGGGCGTGCGCGGCTGCTGCCAAGGCAGATCGTGCCGCCCATGTTCGGCATACCATGCCAGCAGCCGGGACGCAAAGCCTGTTTCCAACGGGGTCTCCCCCATTTTTGCCGTCACAGTCTCAAACCACCCTGCGAAAACGCCATTCTATCCCGCCTGAAGCGCATTTCTGACGCCGCATGACGGGGTCTCCCCCATTTTTACAGGCTCGTCGCCCGGCCGGCCCGCGCCGCGGCCGGAAAAACGGCCCTATGCGCTATAATTTGAAGGTTTCCGCATCAGACAGGGCATTGGACCATGCAGATTACCGTCAATGGCGAGCCACGCGAGGTGAGCGAGGGCACCACCGCCGCCCAGCTGGTGGAGCAGCTGGGGCTGACCGGCAGGCGCATCGCCATGGAGCGCAATGAGACCATCGTGCCCCGCAGCCGATATGACGAGACTGTGCTGAACGAGGGCGACCGCATCGAAATCATCCACGCCGTAGGAGGCGGCTGAACCATGAGCGCACAACAGGATACATTCCAGCTGGCCGGACGCACCTTTACCTCCCGCCTGCTGGTGGGCACGGGCAAATACAGGGACCTCGAAGAAACCAAAGCGGCGGTGGAGGCCTCCGGCGCCGAGATCGTCACCGTGGCCATCCGTCGCACCAACATCGGCCAGAACCCCGATGAGCCCAACCTGCTGGAGGTGATTCCGCCGGAAAAATACACCCTGCTGCCCAACACCGCCGGCTGCTTCGACGCCGAGTCGGCCATCCGCACCTGCCAACTGGCCCGGGAGCTGCTGGACGGCCACAA
>NZ_WFYD01000053.1 GCF_015490265.1 Sulfurivirga sp.
CGATCTGGTCGTAGGCCTTGGCTTCGCCACCGAACTTCTTGCCCTGAACGATGGTCAACGCTGCTGTCAGGGTGGTCTTGCCGTGGTCTACGTGCCCAATGGTGCCCACGTTTACGTGCGGCTTCGTGCGTTCAAACTTTTCCTTTGCCATGTTGCATTACCTCTCGTTAGCAATAAATCAAAAACGGTTGATCAGGCGCCCTTCTTGGATTTGGCGATGATCTCTTCCTGAATATTGGCCGGTGCTTCGGCGTATTTCTCAAACTGCATAGTATAGCTGGCGCGGCCCTGGGTCAGGGAGCGCAGCTGAGTGGCATAACCAAACATCTCGGCCAGCGGCACTTCAGCCTTGACCAGCTTGCCGACCGGAGCATCTTCCATGCTCTGCACCATGCCACGGCGACGGTTGAGGTCACCGATCACATCACCCATGTACTCCTCAGGCGTGACGACCTCTACGGCCATGATCGGCTCCAGAATGGCCGGATTGGCTTTCATGACGCCATCCTTGACCGCCATGCTGGCCGCGACACGGAAAGCGGTTTCGTTGGAGTCCACCTCGTGATAGGAGCCGTCAAAGAGCGTCGCCTTGACGTCAACGACGGGGTAGCCCGCCAGAACACCGGCTTCCAGCTGCTCCTGAATACCCTTTTCAACCGCCGGAATATAGTCTTTCGGAACCACGCCGCCGACAATGGCATTCTCGAACTCGAAGCCGGAACCTTGGGGCAGAGGCTCGAAGCGCACCTTGACGTGACCATACTGTCCACGACCACCGGACTGGCGCACGAACTTCCCTTCCGCCTCGACGGGTTGGCGAATGGCCTCACGGTAGGACACCTGCGGGGCGCCCACATTGGCCTCGACCTTGAATTCGCGCTTCATGCGGTCAACGATGATGTCGAGGTGCAGCTCACCCATGCCGGAAATGATGGTCTGCCCAGTCTCCTCATCCGTATGAACACGGAATGAGGGGTCCTCCTGCGCCAGCTTCTGCAGCGCAATGCCCATTTTTTCCTGGTCAGCCTTGGTCTTGGGCTCAACCGCAACGGAGATTACCGGCTCAGGAAACTCCATGCGCTCCAGCACGATCTTGTGATCCGGATCACACAGGGTGTCACCGGTCGTAACATCCTTCAGACCCACCGCACAGGCAATATCCCCTGCACGAACCTCCTTGATCTCATCACGGTGGTTGGCGTGCATCTGCAGCAGGCGGCCGATACGCTCACGCTTGGCCTTGGTAGAGTTCCAGACTGTCTCGCCTGAATTGACGACACCAGAATAGCTGCGGAAGAAAGTCAGCGTACCCACAAACGGGTCGGTCATGATCTTGAAGGCCAGCGCAGAAAACGGCTCATCATCTGAAGCGTGACGAACTTCAGGCTCTTCAGTGTCGGGATTGATACCCTCTACCGGCGGGATGTCAACCGGGGACGGCAGGTATTCGATAATGCCGTCCAGCACAGCCTGTACACCCTTGTTCTTGAAGGCGGAGCCGCAGAACATGGGCACAATCTCGTTGGCGATGCAGCGCTGGCGCAGACCCTGCTTGATCTCTTCTTCGCTCAGCTCACCTTCTTCGAGGTACTTGTTCATGAGCTCTTCGTTTGCTTCGGCCGCAGACTCGACCAGCTGCTCATGGTACTCCTGACACTGATCCACCATGTCAGCGGGAATGTCACCATACTCGAACTTGGTGCCCATGCTCTCCTCATCCCAGATAATCGCCTTCATCTTGATGAGGTCAACAACCCCCTCGAAGCTGTCTTCAGCCCCGATAGGCAGCTGAACGGGCACGGGGTTGGCGCCCAGGCGCGTCTTGACCTGTTCGACTACACGCAGGAAGTTGGCACCGGCACGGTCCATCTTGTTGACGAAAGCCATGCGCGGCACGCCATACTTGTTGGCCTGACGCCAGACGGTTTCTGACTGGGGTTCAACACCGCCTACGGCACAGAAAACCGCAACTGCACCGTCAAGCACACGCAGAGAACGCTCCACCTCGATGGTGAAATCCACGTGTCCCGGGGTGTCGATGATATTGATGCGATGCTGAGGGAACTGATTGGCCATGCCGGTCCAGAAGCAGGTGGTCGCAGCCGAGGTGATGGTGATGCCACGCTCCTGCTCCTGCTCCATCCAGTCCATGGTTGCCGCACCATCATGTACCTCACCGATCTTGTGAGACACACCTGTATAAAACAGGATACGCTCGGTTGTTGTGGTCTTGCCGGCGTCAATGTGCGCCATGATGCCCACATTACGGTAACGCTCGATAGGAGTCTGTCTTGCCACGGTTTCTAACCTTCTTTTCAGTTTTCCAGATACGGCAAATGCCCCATGCGGGGCAAGTGCCAGTTTTCCCGTTCAGATCACGCCAGCCATTACCAGCGGAAGTGAGAGAACGCCTTGTTGGCTTCCGCCATGCGGTGCGTATCTTCTTTCTTCTTCACGGCAGCGCCGCGGTTTTCGATGGCGTCACCCAACTCACCGGCAAGACGGAGCATCATGCCCTTCTCACCCCGCTTGCGCGCTGCTTCAACGATCCAGCGCATGGCCAGCGCCATGCGACGGTCCGGACGCACCTCAACGGGCACCTGATAGGTAGCCCCCCCGACGCGACGGGATTTGACCTCAACCATCGGCCCGACATTCTCAAGCGCCTCCTTGAGGATGGCTACATGGTCGTCACGCTTCTTGCGCTCTGCTACGGCTTCCAGTGCGCCATAGACAATCTTTTCGGCGATGGATTTCTTGCCATCCTTCATGACAACATTGACGAACTTCGCCAGCGTCACGTCTCCAAACTTCGGATCCGGCAGAATCTGTCGTTTTTCAGCTCTTTTTCTACGTGCCATTCTTATGCTTCCTATATCAGTTCAACGGTTGACCAGCGCGCCGATCTCAGCTCTTGGGCCGCTTGGCACCATACTTGGAACGACCCTGACGGCGTTTTTCCACGCCGGCACAGTCCAGCGCACCGCGAATGGTGTGGTAGCGCACACCCGGCAGATCCTTTACACGACCGCCGCGGATCAGAATGACACTGTGTTCCTGCAGATTGTGCCCCTCACCGCCGATATAGGTGGTCACCTCGTAACCGCTGGTCAGACGCACACGTGCGACTTTTCGCAGGGCGGAGTTGGGCTTTTTAGGTGTGGTGGTATAGACACGGGTGCATACACCACGGCGCTGCGGGCAGGCCTGCAGTGCGGGCACCTTGGATTTGGCCTTTTTCTGCTTGCGAGGTTTACGCACAAGCTGATTGATCGTTGCCATGTAGCGACTTCTCCATGCTAGTTGGCCCCATACGGGGAGGATACTCAGACGCCGGTGGCGCCTGTTGTTATCAGGGAGCGTGGAATTCTATCCGCGCCCCCCACCTCTGTCAACCATAAGTCATTGATTCAGCTGTCGGAGTGCTCTGCCTCTTCCAGCGCATCAACAACCTCTTCATCGACCTCCTCAACTTCGCTGAACTGCTGCTGCATGAACAGCTTGATCTCTTCCTCGGCACGGCGCGCCGCTTCGCGACGCAGCTTGTGGTAGGCAAAGCCCGTGCCGGCAGGAATCAGACGACCGACGATTACGTTTTCCTTCAGGCCGACCAGCTCATCACGCTTGCCGCTGACTGCTGCTTCGGTCAGCACGCGTGTGGTCTCCTGGAAGGACGCGGCAGAGATGAAGGACTCGGTTGCCAGCGCCGCTTTGGTGATACCCAGCAGAATACGCTGGAATTTCGCCGGCTGCTTCCCTTCGGCCTCAAGCTTTTCATTGAGCTCGAGCACACGGGCATACTCCACTTGGTCTCCCTTGATCAGGCCGGAGTCACCCGGTTCGACAATCTCAACCTTGCGCAACATCTGCCGCACGACGGTCTCGATGTGCTTGTCGTTGATCTTGACGCCCTGCAGGCGATACACATCCTGCACTTCATTGACGATGTACTCGGTCAGCTTGCCGACACCCAGCAGCCGCAGGATGTCATGCGGGTTGGGCGCGCCGTCGACCAGTATGTCGCCTTTTTCGACACGCTCACCTTCGAACACGCTGATCGTGCGCCACTTGGGCACAAGAATTTCGACCGGTTCACCTTTCTCAGGCGAGATGACGATGCGGTTCTTGCCCTTGGTTTCCTTGCCGAAGCTTACCACACCGGAAATCTCTGCCATGATGGCGGGCTCTTTCGGCTGACGAGCCTCGAACAGATCCGCAACGCGCGGCAGACCACCGGTAATGTCTCGCGTCTTGGAAGTTTCCTGCGGCACACGGGCCAGTACATCGCCCGGCTCAACCTCATCTCCTTCCTGCACGGTCACGGTCGCATTTTCCGGCAGAATGAAATGCGCCGGTGTCTTGGTGCCGGGCAGACAGACCTCTTCGCCCTGCTCGTCTACCAGACGGATGTAGGGGCGCTCGTCCTTGTTCTGACGGTCCTTCAGGGGACGCACCACACGGGTAACCAAGCCGGTCAGCTCGTCGACACGCTCATCCACGGCACCGTCGAAGTTCACGAACTCCACCTTGCCGGTCACTTCGGAGATGATCGGGTGGGTGTGAGGATCCCACTGTGCAATGACCGTTCCGGATTCAACCTCCTGCCCTTCCTTCACTTCCAGCACGGCACCGAAAGGCAGCTTGTAGCGTTCGCGCTCACGGCCGTTCTCGTCCGTGATGACCACCTCTCCGTTACGGGTCAGGACGATTTCCTGCCCTTCACGGTTGGTAACGGTCTTCATGGCATTGAACTTGACCAGACCCTTGTGCTTGACCTCCACATGGCTCTGGGCAGCCGCCTTGGAAGCCGTACCACCGATGTGGAAGGTCCGCATGGTCAGCTGCGTGCCCGGCTCACCGATGGACTGAGCGGCCATGACGCCCACGGCCTCGCCCAGATTGACCAGATGGCCACGGGCCAGATCCCGCCCATAGCACTGGCGGCACACGCCGATGCGGGACTCACAGGTAATGGGCGAACGCACCTTGATGCTGTATACCCCACTCTCATCAAGCCTCTGCGCCAGCTTTTCATCGATCAGCGTGCCCTTTTCAGCCAGCAGGGTGCCATCGGCGAGGCGCACATCCTCTGCGGTCACGCGCCCCAGCACCCGGTCACGCAGCGGCTCGACCACGTCCCCGCCTTCTATGAGCGCATGCAGCTCGATGCCCTGTTCCGTGCCGCAGTCTTCCTCGGTGACCACCACATCCTGGGAGACATCCACCAGACGACGTGTCAGATAACCGGAGTTGGCCGTCTTCAGTGCCGTATCTGCCAGACCCTTGCGGGCACCGTGGGTAGAAATGAAGTACTGCAGAACGTTCAGCCCTTCACGGAAGTTCGCCGTGATGGGTGTTTCGATGATGGAGCCGTCAGGCTTGGCCATCAGACCACGCATGCCACCCAGCTGGCGCATCTGCGCCACACTGCCTCGGGCGCCAGAGTCGGCCATCATGAAGATGGAGTTGAAGGAAAGCTGACGGACGTCATTACCATCCTTGTCCTTCACCGTCTCCCACTGAATCTCCTCCATCATGGCCTTGGTGACCAACTCGTTGGCGTGGGACCAGATGTCGATGACCTTGTTATAGCGCTCGCCCTCAGTTACCAGACCCTGCTCATACTGTCGCTGGATTTCCTTCACCTGCTCCTCGGCCTTGGCGAGAATCTCTGCCTTGGCCTTGGGGATGACCATATCATCGACGGCGAAAGACATGCCGGCCAGCGTGGACTGACGGAAGCCCATGTACATCAGCTGGTCGGCAAAGACGACGGTTTCCTTCGGCCCAAGCACCCGGTAGCAGGTATTGAGCAGCCGGGAAATGTTCTTCTTGGTCAGGTTGCAGTTGACCAGATCGAAGCTCAGGCCTTCCGGCAGAATCTTCTTCAGCAGTGCACGACCGGCGGTGGTATCCACCATGCCGTTGCGCTCTTCGGTGGTACCGTCCTCATTGCGCACTACCTCCTGCACCCGCAGCTTGATTCGGGTATGCAGCGTTACGACACCCGCCTCCAGCGCATGCTCGACATCCCGCCAGTTGGCGAAGTACTTGCCTTCACCCGGCGCATTGATGCGTTCACGGGTCATGTAGTAGAGCCCCAGAACCACATCCTGCGACGGCACAATGATCGGATCCCCGTTGGCGGGTGACAGCAGGTTGTTGGTGGACATCATCAGTGCCCGGGCCTCCAGCTGCGCCTCCAGCGACAGCGGTACATGCACGGCCATCTGGTCACCGTCGAAGTCGGCATTGAAGGCGGTACAGACCAGCGGGTGCAGCTGGATCGCCTTGCCCTCGATCAGCACCGGCTCAAAGGCCTGAATGCCGAGGCGGTGCAGGGTCGGCGCACGGTTGAGCAGCACAGGATGCTCGCGGATGACGCTGTCGAGCGCCTCCCATACTGCCGGCTCTTCGTTTTCCACCATCTTCTTGGCCGCCTTGATCGTCGGCGCATGACCCTGCTTAAGCAGCTTGCTGTAGATGAAGGGTTTGAACAGCTCCAGCGCCATCAGTTTCGGCAGGCCGCACTGATGCAGCTTCAGTGTCGGTCCGACTACGATGACGGAGCGGCCGGAATAGTCCACCCGCTTGCCCAGCAGATTCTGACGGAAGCGACCCTGTTTGCCCTTGATCATGTCCGCCAGGGACTTGAGCTGACGCTTGTTGGTACCGGTGACCGCACGCCCGCGACGGCCATTGTCCAGCAGGGAGTCCACCGCCTCCTGCAGCATGCGCTTCTCGTTGCGCACGATAATGTCCGGTGCCATCAGGTCCAGCAGCCGCTTCAGACGATTGTTGCGGTTGATGACCCGGCGATACAGATCGTTCAGGTCAGAGGTGGCAAAACGGCCGCCGTCCAAGGGCACCAGCGGACGCAGGTCTGGCGGCAGCACCGGCAGCACCTCGAGAATCATCCACTCGGGACGGTTGCCGGACTGGATGAAGGCTTCGATCAGCTTGAGCCGCTTGGCAATCTTCTTCTGCTTGGTCTGGGAGTTGGTTTCGGCCATCTCCTGACGAAGCTTTTCCGCCTCGGCCTGCAGATCAATGGCCTCCAGGCGACGCTTGATGGCTTCGGCCCCCATCAGCGCCTCGAATTCATCGCCGTACTCTTCCAGTGCGTCCAAGTACTCCTCTTCCGTAAGCAGCTGCCACGGTTCGAACGGCGTCAACCCCGGATCGACGACCATGAAGGCCTCGAAATAGAGCACGGCCTCGATTTCCTTCAGCGTCATGTCAAGCATCAGGCCGATGCGGGAGGGCAGCGACTTGAGGAACCAGATGTGGGCGACGGGAGCGGCCAGCTCGATATGACCCATGCGCTCACGACGCACCTTGGCCTGCGTCACCTCGACACCGCACTTCTCACAAATGACGCCACGGTGCTTGAGACGCTTGTACTTGCCGCACAGGCACTCGTAATCGCGGATCGGGCCGAAGATCTTGGCGCAGAAAAGTCCATCCCGCTCCGGCTTGAAAGTGCGGTAGTTGATGGTCTCCGGCTTTTTCACCTCGCCATAGGACCAGGAGCGGATCTTCTCCGGTGAGGCCAGGCTGACGCGGATGGCGTCAAAATCGGTAGTGCTTTTCTGGTTTTGCAGGAATCCGATCAGCTCTTTCATTTGTCTTGCTCCAGTTCGATATCAATACCCAGGGCCCGGATCTCCTTGCGCAGCACGCTGAAGGACTCAGGCATGCCGGGCTCCATGTATTGATTGCCATCCACAATGTTCTTGTACATGCGCGTACGGCCCGTCAGGTCGTCCGACTTGACCGTCAGCATTTCCTGAAGGGTGAAGGCAGCACCGTAAGCCTCCAGTGCCCACACCTCCATCTCGCCGAAACGCTGACCGCCAAACTGCGCCTTACCACCCAGCGGCTGCTGGGTGACCAGGCTGTAAGGCCCGGTGGAGCGTGCATGCATCTTGTCATCAACCAGGTGGTTGAGTTTGAGCATGTACATGTAACCCACGGTAACCGGGCGGTCGAACTTCTGGCCGGTGCGACCGTCATAGAGTGTCATCTGGCCAGTTTCCGGCAGATCCGCCAGTTTGAGCAGCCTCTTGATCTGCGCCTCGGAAGCGCCGTCAAACACGGGGGATGCCATGGGCACCCCATCCTTCAGGTTGTGTGCCAGTTCGAGAATTTCCTCATCGGACAGACCGTCGAGGTTCTCGCTCTGTCCTTCGGTCTCGTTGTAAATTTTCTTGAGGAATTCCCGCAGCTCGGCCACGGCACGCTGCTGTTCCAGCATGGCGTTGATCTTGTCACCCAGCCCTTTGGCAGCCAGCCCCAGGTGGGTTTCCAGAATCTGGCCCACGTTCATGCGGGACGGCACACCCAGCGGGTTGAGACAGATGTCCACCGGTTGACCGTTCTCGTCAAAGGGCATGTCCTCAACCGGCGCGATGCGGGAGATGACACCCTTGTTACCGTGACGACCGGCCATCTTGTCACCCGGCTGGATGCGACGCTTCATGGCCACATAGACCTTGACCATCTTGGAAACGCCTGGGGGCAGCTCATCGCCCTGCGTCAGCTTCTTGCGCTTCTCCTCGTAGAAGTCATCCAGCTCCTTGCGCTTGTCGGCCAGCTGCTGCTGCAGCCCCTCCAGCTGACGCACGAGACTTTCGTTGCTCAGCTCCAAATCAAACCACTTCTCGCGCGGCGTGTCTGCCAGCAGCTTTTTGGTGACCTTCTTGCCGCCGACCAGCTGCTTGTTGAGGATCAGCTTTTCGATCCGGTCATAGACGTCATCTTCGAGAATGCGGTACTGCACCTCGATGTCATCACGGATCTTCTTCAGCTGCTCCTCGCGGATGGCCTTGGCACGGCTGTCCAGCTTGATGCCTTCACGGGTGAACACCTGCACATCAATGACGGTGCCTTCCACACCCTTTGGCACACGCAGCGAGGTGTCCTTGACGTCGGAAGCCTTCTCGCCAAAGATGGCACGCAGCAACTTTTCTTCAGGGGTCAGCTGCTGTTCACCCTTTGGCGTCACCTTGCCCACGAGAATGTCGCCCTGCTTGACCTGTGCACCCACGTAGATGATGCCAGCCTCATCCAGCTTGGCCAGTGCATGCTCACTGACATTGGGGATGTCCGCAGTAATTTCCTCCGGCCCCAGCTTGGTATCGCGGGCCAGACAGGTCAGCTCCTCGATGTGGATGGTGGTATAGCGATCTTCCTGCACCACCCGTTCGGAGATGAGGATGGAGTCTTCGAAGTTGTAACCATTCCAAGGAACGAAGGCGACGCGCATGTTCTGTCCCAGCGCCAGCTCACCCAGATCGGTGGACGGTCCATCGGCCAGCACATCTCCTTTGGCAATGGTGTCGCCCGCCTTGACGATGGGGCGCTGGTTCATGCACGTGTTCTGGTTGGAACGCTGATACTTGACCAGGTTGTAGATATCGACACCAGTTTCGCCTTCGCCGATTTCTTCCTCATTGACCCGTACGACAATACGCTCGGCATCGGCCGACACTACGACACCACCGCGCTTCGCCACCACAGTCACGCCTGAATCGATGGCCACGCGACGCTCCATGCCCGTACCCACCAGCGGCTTGTCTGCGCGGACGGTGGGTACCGCCTGCCGCTGCATGTTGGATCCCATCAGGGCACGGTTGGCGTCATCGTGCTCGAGGAACGGAATCAGCGACGCCGCAACGGATACGATCTGCTGCGGTGCGATGTCCATGTAGTCCACATCCTTGGCAGACGCGAGCGTGAACTCGTTCTTGTGGCGCGCGGACACCAGCTCATCCTTGATCCGACCCTCTTCATCCAGCGGCACATTGGCCTGGGCAATGACATACTGCGCCTCATCAATGGCCGAGATGTAATGAATCTCGTCGGTCACCTTGCCATCTACCACCTTGCGGTAAGGCGTCTCTAGGAAACCATACTCATTGGTGCGCGCATAAACCGCCAAGGTGTTGATCAGACCGATATTGGGACCTTCCGGCGTTTCGATCGGACACAGGCGGCCATAGTGAGTCGGGTGAACATCCCGCACCTCAAAGCCGGCGCGCTCGCGGGTCAGGCCGCCCGGGCCAAGCGCGGAGACACGGCGCTTGTGGGTGATTTCCGACAGCGGGTTGACCTGATCCATGAACTGGGACAGCTGGCTGGAGCCGAAAAACTCCTTGACCGCAGCCGCCACAGGCTTGGCGTTGACCAGATCCTGCGGCATGAGGCCTTCGCTCTCGGCATTGTTGAGGCGTTCCTTGACAGCGCGCTCAACACGCACGAGACCGACGCGGAAGGCGTTTTCCGCCATCTCGCCCACGGCACGGATGCGACGGTTGCCCAGCGTATCGATATCATCGGTCGTGCTCAGACCGTTACGGATATTGATCAGCTCACGCACCACATCGATGATGTCCTCGTGCGTCAGCACACGCGGACCTTCGTCCGTATCCCGACCGAGACGGCGATTGAGTTTCATGCGGCCGACGGCAGAGAGGTCATAGCGCTCTTCGGAGAAGAACAGCTCGTTGAACAGCTGCTCGGCCGTTTCCTTGGTCGGCGGCTCGCCGGGACGCATCATGCGGTAGATTTCGACTTGGGCCTCAAGCTGAGAAGTCGTATGATCGGCCGCCAGCGTCCGGGAAATGTAATCTCCGGCTTCCAGCTCGTCCACATACAGCACATGGAATTCACCGTCGCCCAGCTCGCGCAGGTGCTCCAGCACCTCAGGCGTAATGACGCTGTTGGCCGCCGCGAGAATCTCACCGGTCTTGGGATCGACCAGATCCTTCGCCAGGACCTTGCCAAACACATAGGTTTCAGGCACGTCGATCCACTCGACACCCGCCTCCTTAAGCTGCTTGACGGTGCGGGAAGTCACCTTGCGACCTGCCTTGAGCAACACCTTGCCATCCACCTCAAGATCGAAGTCGAAGGCCTTGCCCTTGAGCTGCTCAGGATCCACCTTGAGCTTGAACCCGCCCTTCTCGACCTTGAGCGTGGTCATGTCGAAAAACATTTCGAGCATCTGCTCGTTGGTGTAGCCCATGGCACGCAGCAGCACGGTCACCGGCAGCTTGCGGCGGCGGTCGATGCGGGCGTAGACCAGGTCATTCTGGTCGAACTCGAAATCCAGCCAGGAACCCCGGTAGGGAATGATGCGCGCATTGAACAGCACCTTGCCGGAGCTGTTGGTCTTGCCCTTGTCACTATCGAAGACGACACCGGGCGAGCGGTGCAGCTGAGTGACGATGACCCGCTCGGTGCCGTTGATGACAAAGGTGCCGGTTTCGGTCATCAGCGGCACATTGCCGAGATAGACGACCTGTTCACGCACGTCCTTGACCTTGCGCTTGCCGACTGGTCCGGAATCCTTGTCATAGACCACGACGCGCATGGTCACGCGCAGGGGTGCATCATAGGTCACGCCGCGCAGCTTGCACTCGCGCACGTCGAATTCGGGCTGACCGATTTCATAACTGACGAATTCAAGGTCGGCCGTACCGGCCACACCCTTGATCGGAAAGATGGACTTGAATGCCGCCTGCAGACCGACCTCCTTGCGCTCGGCCGGCGGCACATCCTTCTGCAGAAAATCCCCGTACGACTCTTTTTGCAGTGACAGCAGATAGGGAACGCCCAGAATGGCGGGACGTTTGCCAAAGTTCTTGCGGATACGCTTCTTTTCAGTCAGAGAGTAGGCCATTTTTACCTCGAGGACTCGCTTACGATGAACGGATTGGTTCTTGTCATCACCGCACTGTCAGAGACGGCAACACATCAAACCGATAGCGCCTTGCCACCATCGGTTTGATGTGTCTTCAAGCACGAAAAGGCCGGCGGTCAACCGCCAGCCTTTCGCTGCTGCCGAAGCAGCTCTGCAAGCCGGATCACTTGATCTCGGCTTCAGCACCTGCTTCTTCAAGCTGCTTCTTGATTTCCTCGGCTTCTTCCTTGGAAACACCTTCCTTCAGAACGGTCGGAGCAGACTCGACCGCTTCCTTGGCTTCCTTCAGACCCAGGCCGGTGATGGCGCGTACGGCCTTGATGGCGGCAACCTTGTTGCCACCGGCAGACTTCAGCACCACATCGAACTCAGTCTTCTCTTCAGCACCACCAGCGTCACCGCCAGCAGCACCCGGCGCAGCAACAGCCACCGCGGCAGCAGCAGCGGATACGCCGAACTTCTCTTCCATTGCCTCAACCAGCTCAACAACCTCCATGACGGACATGTTGGCGATCGCTTCCAGAATATCGTCTTTGGTCAGTTCTGCCATGATGATTTCTCCTAACTAAGCAGTAAATTAAAACGGTTTTGCAAATCAGGCCGCTTCTTTCGCGTCCTTGATCGCAGCCACGGTACGAACCAGCTTGCCGGGGACCTCGTTGAGCGTACGCGCAAACTTCTCCACCGGGGCCTTCATCACGTACAGCAGCTTGCTGATTGCCTCTTCGTAGGTCGGCAGGGATGCGACGGCATCCAGCTGCTCGCCAGGCATGGCGCCCTTGCCGATGGACAGCACCTTCGGCTCGAGCTCCTTGACCTCCTTGCGGAAGTTCTTGACGATGCGTGCCGCGGAACCGGGATCTTCAGTCGAGATCAACAGCACCAGCGGACCTACAAGATGCTCACCCATGTCCTCAAACTGGGTGTCCTGCAGGGCACGGCGGGCCAAGGTGTTCTTGACGACACGCACAACCACGCCGGCTTCACGCGCCTGACGACGCAACTGGGTCATCTGCTCCACTGTCAACCCGCGATATTCAGCCGCCACCACCGAGTAGGCGCTCTCCACCAGAGCATGCACCTCCTCGACGATGCGCTTCTTATCTTCGAGTTTCAGAGCCATATAACCTCCATTCGAGGCTTGCGCCTCTCCATCTGCATAGGCCGATCATTTAAGCCCCGCCCGGGGCACCTATGGTCTGCGATGGGTCTCTTCCTTAGCAGGAGAAATCCCAATCGCACTGGTGCAGCCTTTCGGCTGCCGGGCCGAAGCCCGATCGCCCGATCCAGTTACGGATCAGACGTCCAAACTTGCCGGATCCACGGTGATGCCGGGACCCATTGTGCTGCTGACGGCCACCTTGCGGATGTACTGCCCCTTGGCCGACGCAGGTTTGAGCTTGTTCAGATCCGAGATCAGCGCTTCCAGGTTCTCCTTGAGCTGCTGCTCGGTGAAGGAGGCCTTGCCGATCGGCGCATGAACGATACCCGCCTTGTCAACACGGAAACGCACCTGGCCGGCCTTGGCATTTTTGACCGCCTCGGCCACATTGGGTGTGACCGTACCCGTCTTGGGGTTGGGCATCAGACCACGGGGACCGAGAATCTGCCCCAGCTGGCCGACCACGCGCATGGCATCCGGGCTGGCGATGACCACATCGAAGTCCATCATGCCCTTCTTGATCTCCTCAGCGAGATCTTCCATGCCCACATAGTCCGCGCCGGCAGCTTTCGCGGCTTCAGCCTGTGCATCACCGGTAAACACGGCCACCTTGACGCTCTTGCCGGTGCCATGGGGCAGCACGGTCGCACCGCGCACCACCTGGTCGGATTTGCGCGGATCAACGCCAAGACGGATGGCCGCATCAACAGACTCGTCAAACTTGGCAGTTGCAAACTCCTTGACCAGCTTGAAGGCCTCATCCGCAGGATAGACGCGGCTCGGATCCAGTTTTTCCTTGATCAGTTTCTGCTTCTTGGTCAGCTTTGCCATGGTCTCAGTCCTCCACCACGTCAATGCCCATGCTGCGGGCTGAGCCCTCAATGATGCGCATGGCCGCTTCAATATCATTGGCGTTCAGATCAGGCATCTTGGTCTCTGCGATTTCCTTGATCTGCGCCTTGGTCACCTTGCCCACCTTGTCCAGATTGGGCACACTGCTGCCCTTCTGCACGCCGGCCGCCTTCTTTAGCAGCACGGATGCAGGCGGGGTCTTGGTGATGAAGGTGAAGGACCGGTCGTTATAGACGGTAATGACAACCGGCACCGGCATGCCCTTTTCCAGGTTCTGCGTCTGGGCGTTGAACGCCTTGCAGAACTCCATGATGTTTACGCCATGCTGACCCAGTGCGGGGCCTACCGGCGGAGACGGATTTGCATTGCCTGCCGGCACCTGCAGTTTGATATAGGCTTCTACTTTCTTCGCCATGATGAGCTCCTTAGTGGGTTGTTAACGCCTTTCGGCTCCCCTTCCGACGGCACGCTGCCGTCAGATCTTCTCTACTTGAGAGAAATCCAGTTCGACGGGCGTCGAGCGCCCAAAGATCAGCACGGACACCTGCAGCTTGCTCTTGTCGTAGTCGACACCCTCGACGACCGCCTCGAAGTCCGTAAACGGCCCATCGATGACACGGACCATCTCGCCCGGCTCGAACAGCACCTTCGGCCGCGGCTTGTCAACCACTTCCTCGACACGCTGAAGGATGCGGTCAACCTCTTTCTGGCTAATGGGCGCCGGGCGCTCGGGCGTGCCACCGATGAAACCCATCACCTGCGGCACATCCTTGACCAAATGCCAAGTGTCCTCGTTCATTTCCATCTCCACCAGCACATAGCCGGGGAAGAATTTGCGTTCGCTCTTGCGCTTCTTGCCGTCGCGAACCTCAATCACCTCTTCGGACGGCACGAGAATGCGACCGAAATAGTCATCCAGACCCGCAAGCCTGATGCGCTCTTCCAGCTTTTCCTTGACCTTGTTTTCATGCCCGGAATAGGCATGCACCACATACCAGCGCTTAGCCATCTCAGCCTCCACTTCCTGTCAGCCACTCAACGAGCCACAGGAAGAACATGTCAACCAGCCACAGGAAGATGCCCATCACGATCACGACGGCAATGATCATGAGCGTAGTATTGACAACCTCTTTCCGGGTCGGCCAGACGACAAGCCGCAGCTCCTTGCGCGTATCCTGCAGAAAGCGCCAGGCGCGCTGTCCCACTTCCGTTAGATAGACGAGATAACCGGAAACACCTGCGGCGGCAAGCACCATACCCACGCGCACCAGCAGATGCAGCTGGTCCAGCACATAATAGCCGACGACACCGCCGACCAGAATGGCAATGCCCAGCACCAGCTTGACCGTATCCGTACCACTGCCTGCGTGCTGGCTGACTTCCTTGTGTTGACTGCTCATATCCGCCTTCAAAAAAACGACTTGCCACAGGGCAAGTCGTCAGGAATTCTGGCAGGGGCAGTAGGATTCGAACCTACAACCTGCGGATTTGGAATCCGCTGCTCTACCAATTGGAGCTATACCCCTGAACGGAAAGCGGGGGACTATAACAGCCCCCCGGGAATTTTTCAAGTCTCGATGATTACTCAATCACCTTTGAGACTACGCCTGCGCCGACTGTGCGACCGCCTTCGCGGATCGCAAAACGCAGACCTTCGTCCATGGCAATCGGTGCAATCAGTTCAACGGTCATCTGTACGTTGTCGCCAGGCATGACCATTTCCACACCTTCGGGCAGCTGACATTCGCCAGTGACGTCGGTGGTGCGGAAGTAGAACTGCGGACGATAGCCGTTGAA
>NZ_WFYD01000054.1 GCF_015490265.1 Sulfurivirga sp.
CGCCCTTTCTGCAGGGCAGTGGTCAGGGCTGGGTGACGGCTGAATATGGCATGCTGCCCCGTTCCACCGGCACGCGCATGCGTCGGGAAGCCAGCGCCGGCAAGCAGGGCGGGCGCACGGTGGAGATTCAGCGCCTCATCGGCCGTTCCCTCCGGGCCGGGGTGGATCTGACGGCCCTGGGCGAGCGTACCATTACGGTGGACTGTGACGTGATCCAGGCCGACGGTGGCACTCGGACGGCGGCCATCACCGGCGGGTTTGTGGCGCTGGCGCTGGCGTTGCGTCAACTGCATGTGGCGGGCGTTTTGGAGCGTGATCCGGTGCTGCACCATGTGGCGGCCATTTCCGTGGGCGTGCTGGAAGGGCACCCCATTCTGGATCTGGAGTACTGCGAGGACTCCATTGCTGAGACGGACATGAATCTTGTGATGACCGATGCCGGCGGGTTTGTTGAGGTGCAGGGCACGGCGGAGGGTGCACCCTTCAGCCGTGAACAGCTGGACGCCATGCTGGCGCTGGGCGAGCAGGGCATCGGCCAGCTGATCGAACTGCAGAAGCAGGCGCTGGAGTCGGCGTCATGAAGGTGGTCTTCGCCAGCGGTAACGCCGGCAAGGTGCGAGAGGTGAGTCAGATGCTCGCACCGCTGGCGTGGGAGGTGGTGCCGCAGACGGCGCTGTTTTCCGGGGAGGCGGAGGAAACCGGACTGACCTTCGTGGAGAACGCCCTGATCAAGGCGCGCTTTGCCTGCGAGAAGACGGGCCTGCCGGCCATCGGTGATGATTCCGGGCTGGAGGTGGCGGCGCTAGAGGGCGCGCCCGGCATCTACTCCTCCCGCTTCGCCGGACCGGATGCCACTGACTCCAGCAATATCGACAAACTGCTGGATGCCCTGCGGGACGTGCCGGAAGGCAAGCGGCAGGCCAGCTTCTACTGCGCCATGGTGTTTCTGCGCCATGCCGAAGACCCCACGCCGGTGATCGCGCTGGGGCGCTGGAATGGTGAGATCCTTACCGCGCCGCGTGGTGATCAGGGGTTTGGCTATGATCCGGTGTTCTTTGTGCCAGAGAAGGGCTGTTCCGCCGCCGAACTGGCACCGGAGGAGAAGCACCGTCTGAGCCACCGGGCCCAGGCGCTGTATCAGCTGGTGGACGAGATTCAGAGGCTGCAGGCGCAGGGACTGCTGACTACTTGATCCGCCTGAGCGGGCCCCCCAATGCCCGCAGGCGGCGCTCAAGGCGTTTCTTTTCGGTCTTGTCGTCGTAGATGACAGACAAGATCAGACGGGCGGCGATGCGGGATTTCTCCTCTGGCGCATGGCGGCTTCTGTATTCAAGCCTGCGCATGAACAGTTCCCAGCGTTCGTGACGATGCAGCCGCTGGTCATCCATGATCAGGTCGAACTCATGTTTGGACAGTGACCAGGGGGCCAGCCGGGCTCTGGACCACAGCTTTTTCGCCTGATGGCGTTTCAGATCATCCCAGACGATGACAGGATCTTCTTCATGCATGACGCCGTTCCCCTCATGCCGCCACCGTTGACATTGTACGTGCACTATCCTTGGTGTGTGCGCAAGTGCCCCTACTGCGACTTCAACTCCCATGCGCTGAATGGCGCTGCGGATGAAGCGCGCTATTTCGCCGCCCTCAAACAGCAGCTGGAACAGCTGTTGCCGCAGATCTGGGGTCGGCGCATCCATGCCGTCTTCTTCGGTGGCGGCACTCCCAGCCTGATGAGCGTGGCGGCGCTGGAGGACTTTCTCAGCCATGCCCGGGCGCTGCTGGGTTTCGGGGCCGAGGCGGAGATCACGCTGGAGGCCAATCCGGGCACGGCGGAGGCGGAGAAGTTCACGGGCTTCCGGGCCGCGGGCGTCAACCGCCTGTCGCTGGGCGTGCAGAGTTTTGACGATGACAAACTGCGCGCGCTCGGCCGCATCCACACGGCCGAGCAGGCACGGCAGGCGCTGGAGATGGCGCGGGCGGCCGGGTTCGACAACTTCAATATCGACCTGATGTTCGCTCTGCCCGGACAGACGGTAGCACAGGCCGTGGAGGATGTGCGCCAGGCGCTGGCTTTCGATCCCTCCCATCTGTCCCACTACCAGCTGACGCTGGAACCCAACACGCCCTTCTACCGCCAGCCGCCCGCCGGCCTGCCCGATGACGAGCGGGCCGCCGAGATGCAGACCGCCTGCGCCGAAGTGCTGGAAGCGGCCGGCCTGCGCCGCTATGAGGTATCCGCCTGGAGTCGGCCGAACCGGCAGTGCGCCCACAATCTCAACTACTGGCGCTATGGGGATTACATCGGGCTGGGCGCCGGCGCCCATGGCAAGCTCACCTTTGCCGAACGGGGCGAGATCTGGCGCAGCCAGATGCCCGCCAGTCCCGGTGCCTACATGGAAGCCATGAGCCGGGGTGAGGCCGGGCGGCTGTGGCAGGTGGAACCGCAGGAGCGGCTGTTTGAATACCTGCTCAATCGCCTGCGCCTGTTCGAACCGTTCGAGGCGGCGGACTTTTCCGCCTGCACCGGCCTGCCGGCAGTGGTGCTGCATGAAAAGCTGGCTCCATGGGTTGAGAAGGGGCTGCTGCAACGGGATGCGGACCGCTACCGGTTGACCGAGCTGGGACACAACTTCGTCGATGAGATCGTGGCCGACATGCTGACTTGATTTCTGATACACTTTTCATCATGAAAAGTGAAACGGAAAACAAGTCCGGTTGGGGTGGCGCTCGGCCCGGTGCGGGTCGGCGCAGGGGATCCGGCCGCTATGGCGAGCCGACACGGGTGATGCGTGTGCCGGCTTCCAAGGTGGAAACGGTGCGCCGTTTTCTCGACCGCCTCCACGGACGGGAAGCCGCCGAGGTGACGGCCCGGGCCCACCCTGCACCGGAGCCGGTTGCCTTTCCTTTCTATGCCGCGTCCGTGGCCGCCGGCTTTCCTTCGCCCGCTGAAGATTACGAAGAGCCGGCGCTGGATCTCAATGAACATCTGGTGCAGCATCGGGAGGCCACCTTCTTCGTGCGAGCACAGGGCCATTCCATGACCGGTGCCGGCATCCACGACGGCGATCTGCTGGTGGTGGACCGGGCGCTGGAAGCGCGGGACGGGGACATCGTCATCGCCGTGGTGGACGGTGCGCTCACCGTCAAGCGTCTGCGCCGGGAGGGCGGGCGCACCTGGCTGCAGGCGGAAAACCCGGACTACGCCGACATCGTGCCGGGCGAGGCGCAGCAGCTGGAGCTGTGGGGCGTGGTCACGGCCGTTATTCATCAGTATCGGTGAAGTCATGATGACTTTTTATCTGGGCTGGGATGTTGGCGGCTGGCACTGTGATCACAACCGCAACAGTCGTGATGCCATTGCCGTTCTGGATGAAGAAGGCGAGCTGATCGGGTGGCCATGGCGTGGTAATCTGCTGCCTCTGATCAACATGGCGGATACTGTCGAAGGCTGGTTGACCGGACTGTTTGAGCGTTGTGAGCTTGAGATTGATGTCAGTGTGCGGTGCGTGCTGGCCATTGATGCGCCGCTGGGTTGGCCGCAGGCGTTGCTGCATCTTGCGCATGGTCAACCTGCCAACCATGTGCCGGAGCGGCAGCGGGAAAACCCTTATCTCTATCGTCTGACGGAGCGATTGCTGTTTGAGCGGGCGTTGCGGCCTCTGTCGGCCGTGCAGGATATGATCGGCAGTCAGGCGACCAAGGCCATGCATGTGTGCACCAGACTGACACCTGAGCAGATGGCGCATGGCGTCTGGTCAAGTACGGATGGGCGGCTGATTGTGCTGGAAACCTATCCTGCTGCGCTGAAGCGCTCTGCCATGGTGGTGCAGGCTCTGCCCCGTTCTGCCCGCTCGTATTCAGGTGACAGGCTGGATGCGATCTATTGCGCCACGTTGGCGCGTCTGTTTGACCAGTACCCGGACAGCGTATGGTCGCCGGAGTGGTCAGCACCGGCAGAAGAAGGGTGGATATGGGTACCCCGAGATCTGCAGTGAATGCCCGTATCGTGCTGGTGGACGCCAACAATTTCTACGCCAGCTGCGAGACGGTGTTCGAGCCGGCGCTGGCGCGCCGGCCGCTGGTGGTGCTGTCCAACAACGACGGCATTGTGGTGGCGGCCAATGAGCACGCCAAACGGCTGGGCCTGAAGGGGCAGCCCTTTTTCCGCATCCGTGATCTGCTGCGCCGTCATGGCGGGGTGGCGCGCTCTTCCAACTACGAACTCTACGCCGACATGAGCCGGCGCTTTCACAGTCTGCTGGGTCGGCATGCCGCCACGCAGGAAATCTATTCCATCGATGAGAGCTTTCTGACCGTGCCAGGCGGGGTGACGGCCGACTGGGGGCGGGCGCTGCGGGCACAGGTGCGCCAGTGGCTCGGTCTGCCGGTGGCGGTGGGCCTGGGGCACACAAAGACGGAGGCCAAGCTGGCCAACCACTGGGCCAAACGCTACCGTCTGTTTGATGGCGTGGCGGATGCCACGGCGCTGTCGGACCAGACACGGACGCTGCTGCTGCGCCAGACGCCGGTGGGCGAATTGTGGGGCGTGGGGCGACGGTTGAGTACAAGGCTGCAGTCTGCTGGCATTCATACGGTGGCGGATCTGCTGGCGCTGGAAGGTGAGGCGGTGCGGCGCATCGGCCATCTGCCCCTGTGGCGGCTGTGGGCGGAGCTGCACGGACAGCCGCAGTTCACCTTGCAGACCGTGCCGGAGGCGAACCGGACCATAGCCAGCTCCCGCAGCTTTGCCCGACCGGTGACGGCACTGGCCGAGCTGGAGGCGGCGCTGGCGGATTATGCGATGACCGCCATGCAGAAGCTGTGGCGGCAGAAACTGGTGGCCGGCG
>NZ_WFYD01000055.1 GCF_015490265.1 Sulfurivirga sp.
TCGGCAAGGACTACCTGTTCCCCATCTTCAATGCGGGCTGGAATCACAATTCCACCAACGCCTTCTACTTCCCCACCGAGGGCAGCCGGGTCAGTGTTGGTCTGAATGTGGCGCCACCGGTGGGCAATGACTTCGGCTATGCCAAGCTGTCCGTCAGTGGCCGGCGTTTCTGGCCCATGACGCGGGCGCTGACCTTCAAGGCGGCCGCTGGCATCAAATATGGCGTGGGGCTGGGTGATCTGCCGGATTTGCCCTTCTTCGAGCGCTTTTATGCCGGCGGTATTCGTTCCGTGCGAGGGTTCGAACCCAACAGCCTGGGCGAGCACTATGACCTGACTGCGGATGGCACGGATGTGGCCAAGGGGGGCGACTTCGTCTTCAACGGCACTTTCGCGGTCATCTCGCCCTTCCCGGGCATTGAGGACTCCTCCAACCTGCGCCTGAGTTTCTTCGTGGACTATGGTCAGGTGTTTCCGAAGGTGGATCAGTTCTCGTTCGATGGTCTGCGGGTGTCGGCGGGCGTGATGCTCAACTGGATCTCCCCTGTGGGGCCGCTGGCGCTTTCATTTGCCAAGCCTCTGCGCTATGGAGATAATGACCGTCAACAACCGTTTCAGTTCAGTCTGGGGATGCCGTTCTGATGAGCCTGTCTCGAATGCTTCATGCCATGGCCATGACGGCCGTCTTTCTTTTTTCCGCATTGCCCGTCTGGGCGGCCGAACCGGCGAAAGTGGGCGTTGTCAACGTCAATCTGCTCATTCAGCAGGCGCCCCAGGCCAAGGCGGCCAACAAGCGGCTTGAAAAGGAGTTCGCACCGCAGCAGCAGCAGCTTCAGAAGCTGATCCGCAAGCTGGAGCGTCTGCAGGCCGACTACCAGAAGAATGCGCTGACGCTGACCGCCGAGCAGAAGAGTGCCAAGGAGCGCGAGGTGGCCATGCTGACCCGCGAGATTCAGCGCCGTCGGGCGGACCTGCAGGAACTGGTCAACCTGCGTCGCAACGAGGAGCTGGCCAAACTGCAGGCGCTGATCAACCAGGCCATCCGCGACATCGGCCAGCAGGAACACTACGATTTGATTCTCTACGACGGCATCGCCTTCAGCAGCAAGCGCATCGATCTCACGCCCAAGATCCTCGCCTATCTCAAGCAGCTGCAGAAGCGCAAGAAAGCCGCCTTCAATCAGTAAAGGGGGCTGTTGCCATGCGTCTCAGCCGGTTGTGTGACTGCCTGCGCGCCGATGAGGTGGATGTCGTCCGCTGCCCGGAGCGGGACATTGAACTGACCGGCGTGGCGCCGCTGGACGAGGCGCAGGCCGACCAGTTGAGTTTTCTCTCCAACAGCAAGTATGCCGATCAGCTGGAGAGCACCCGTGCCGGTGCCGTGCTGGTGCGTGAGAGGGATGCGGTCAATGTGCCCGCAGGGACGGCGGCCATCGTGGTGGATGATCCCTATTACGCCTACGCCATTGCCGCCCGGCTGCTCAACCCGCCGCCCATGTGGCCGGACAAGGTGCATGAGACGGCGCAGGTGAGCGAGTCGGCCAGTCTCGGCGAGCATGTGCATGTGGGGCCCAATGTGGTCATCGGGCCTGAGTGCATCATCGCCAGCGGTGTGGTGATCGAGGCGGGCTGTGTGCTGGGCCGGGGCGTGCGTCTGGCCCATGGCGTGCATCTGGAGCCCAATGTGGTGCTGCATGACGGTACCGAGGTGGGAGAGAAGACACGCATCAAGGCCGGTGCGGTGATCGGCGGAGACGGTTTCGGCTTCGCGCCGCACAGGGGGCGCTGGCAGCCGGTGCCGCAGCTGGGAAGGGTGCGCATCGGCGCCCGCTGTTCCATCGGCGCCAATGTCACCATTGACCGGGGCGCGCTCAAGGACACGGTGGTGGAGGATGATGTGATCATCGACAATCTGGTGCACCTCGGCCATAACGTGCGGGTGGGGCGGGGCACCGCCATCGTGGCGCAGGTGGGCGTCTCCGGCAGCACCGACATTGGCGCCAACTGCGTTCTGGCAGGGCAGGTGGGCACCGCCGGCCACCTGAAGATCACCGATGGCGTGCAGATCATGGCCCGGGGTGGAGTGACCGGCGATGTGACCGAACCCGGCAGCTACGCCGGCTTTCCGCTCATGCCACAGAAGGAATGGCAGAAGATGGTGGTCTATGAGCGCAATCTGCCGAAGCTGGGCCAGACCCTCAAAAAGCTGGAGCGCACTGTCGCGGCGCTGGAGAAAAAGATTCAGAACCTGGAAGGAAACACCGAACATGATGACAGTCACTGACATTTTCGAATACCTGCCGCACCGCTATCCCTTCCTGCTGGTGGATCGGGTGGTGGAGTGCGTCGAAGGCGAGTATCTCAAGGCCTACAAGAACATTACCTTCAACGAACCCCAGTTTACCGGTCACTTTCCTCAGAGTCCCATTTTCCCTGGCGTGATGATCATCGAGGCCATGGCGCAGTGTACCGGCATTCTGGCCTTCCGCACCATGAACGTGAAGCCGGACGGCAGCTCCATGTATTACCTGGCGGCGGTGGACAACTGCCGCTTCCGCAAGCCGGTCATTCCGGGTGACCGGCTGGATTTCGAAGTGCGCACGACCGGCAACAAGCGGGGGATCTGGCGCTTCGAATGCTCCACCTCCGTGGATGGCAAGGTGATCGCCAGCGCGGATCTCATGTGCGCCGAGCGGGAGGTGATCTGATCCATGGCGCTGATTCATCCCACGGCCATCGTCGACCCTAAGGCGGAGCTGGCCGAAGGGGTGCGCGTCGGCCCCTATTCGGTCATTGAAGGGGAGGTGACCATTGGCGCAGGCACCGAGATCGGACCCCATGTGGTCATCAGCGGGCCGACGGTCATCGGGGAGAACAACCGCTTCTTCCAGTTCGGCTCCATCGGCGCCGAACCCCAGGACAAGAAATACCACGGCGAGCCGACCCGTCTGGTGATCGGCAACGGCAACACCTTCCGCGAGAATGTCACCATCAACCGCGGCACGGTACAGGACCGGGGCGAGACCACCATCGGTGATGACAACTGGATCATGGCCGGTGTGCACATCGCCCACGACTGCGTGGTGGGCAGCCACACCATCTTCGCCAACGCTTCGGCCCTGGCCGGACATGTGCAGGTGCATGACTGGGCCATTCTGGGCGGCTACACGCTGGTGCATCAGTTCTGTCGCATCGGCGCCCACAGCTTCTGCGGCATGGGCAGTGTCATCAATCAGGACGTGCCGGATTTCGTGGTGGTTTCCGGCAATCTGGCCGAGCCGCGTGGCATCAATACCGAGGGGCTCAGGCGACGGGGTTTCAGCCGTGAGCAGCTTTTCATCATCAAGAAGGCTTACCGCATCCTTTACCGCGCCGGCAACCGGCTGGAGCGGGCCATCGAAGAGATCGAGCTGATCAATGACGATCAGGGCACGCTCGACTCCTTGATTGAGTTCCTCAAGGCATCCACCCGGGGCATTGTGCGCTGACATGCAA
>NZ_WFYD01000056.1 GCF_015490265.1 Sulfurivirga sp.
CGGAGACACCGTCCAGCGAGTTTTCCCCCACTCGCTCGAAGCTCAGCAGTTCAGCGGTATAGTGGCGGTCGATGGGATAGGTGGTGCCCGCCAGCGCCGCCGAGCCAAGCGGGCTGGTGTTGATGCGCTTGCGCGCATCCAGCAGCCGCTCCGCGTCGCGGTAGAGCATCTCGAACCAGGCCAGCATGTGGTGGCCGAAGGTGACCGGCTGGGCCGTCTGCAGATGGGTGAAGCCGGGCATGATGGCGTCATGGTAGCGCTCCGCCTGCTCGATCAGGCCGGCCATCAGTCGCCTGAGCTCCGGCAGAATGCGCTCGTCGATCTCATCGCGCAGGTAGAGGCGGATGTCCGTGGCCACTTGGTCATTGCGGGAGCGGCCGGTATGCAGCTTCTTGCCGGTGATGCCGATCAGCTCGGTCAGCCGCGCCTCGATGTTCATGTGAATGTCTTCCTGCGCGATGGAGAACTCGAACTCGCCCCGTTCGATCTCGTCCTGAATCTGCCTCAGGCCGCGTTCGATGTCCGCCAGCTCCTCGTCGGTGAGGATGCCCACCCTGTTGAGCATGCGCGCATGGGCCAGCGAGCCCTGAATGTCCTGCCGGTACATGCGCCGGTCGAAGGGAATGGAGGCGGTGAACGCCTCCACGAATTTGTCCGTGCTCTCCGTCAGTCGGGCCGAGGAGAGTTTTTCCTTGCTGGCCTGGGTGTCGCTCATCTTGTCATCCATCGTTGCGGAAAAATAAGCATGTATTTTACGGCACCTGCCCCATGCCGGTCAGAAGCGCACCGGCGAGTGACCCAGCTTTTTCAGCGCTTCCTCCAGCCGACTGAAAAGCGTCTCCGAGTAGGTTTCCACCGTGCCGCCCGGCAGCCCCACCAGCGGCTCGGTCAGCGCCCGGCCTTGACCGTCCACGATCCACACCGTCGGGGTCAGGTCCACGTCAAAGCGCTCGGCGAAGGCGTGATGGGTGGTGTGCCGGCCGGCAAAGTCCACCAGCGGCAGGTCGTCCCGGTCGATATGCACCACGCGGAAGAAGGCTACCTTGCCCTCATAGTCCGGATTGGCCGCCATGGGCGCCAGCACCTCTTCCTTGAGAAGGGTGCAGAACTCGCACCAGCGCGCCGAGAACATCAGCACGATGGGAATGCGCCGTGCCGTCGCCTGCTTGCCCAGCGCATGGAGATCCGAGGCCGATTTCAGCGTCGCTGCTTTTGCCGGTGCGTGGCTCTGGGCGCTGGCGCCCATAAATGGAAGCAGAGTCAGCAGTGCAATGGCTAAAAGATTTTTATGCATGTTCATCTGTCACGTTTTATGTCTACAATCGACTCTACCGGTGAGCGCACGTGTGCGCACCCGTTTCAATGTCATCATTATGGAGAGACCGACATGAGCAAGTCCAACAAAACCATGAAGAATCTGGGTCTGGCCGCCGCGGCCGCTATGGCCATGGGCACTGCCCAGGCCGCCGACAACCCCTTCGCCGTGGAAGGTGCCCAGGCCCCTTCCATGCAGCTGGCCATGATGGAAGGCAAGTGCGGAGAGGGCAAGTGCGGCAACATGGACATGGGCAAGAAGAAAGGCATGGAAGAAGGCAAGTGCGGCAACATGTCCGGCAAGGGCGAGAAGAAGGGCATGGAAGGCAAGTGCGGCAACATGGGCGGCAAGAAGAAAATGGAAGGCAAGTGTGGCGAGGGCAAGTGCGGCAACATGAAGTGAGCCACCTTCCCCTTCAACGGGCCGTTTGGGCCCGTTTTTTCTTTCCAGAGCCGCTTGGGGGCGGCTGCGGCAAGAAAATTTCCGGGCGCTTCGGCGCCGACCCAGCAAAATCAGGGGAGACCCCATGAAAAGCACGCTCAAGGCCGGTCTCGGACTGCGCCGCGACTTCATTGACGAGGTGGTGCAGCGGGAGCGGGTGCCGGTGGACTTTTTCGAGGTGGCGCCGGAGAACTGGGTGCGCCTCGGCGGGCGCTACGGCCGTCAGTTCCGTCAGGTGAGCGAGCGCTACCCGATCATCTGTCACGGCCTGTCGCTGGATCTGGGTGGTCCGCGTCCGCTGGACATGGAGATGCTGGCCGACTTCAAACGCTTCTTTCGCGAGCACGGCATCCGTTACTACAGCGAGCATCTGAGCTACTGCGGTGATGAGCAGGGCCACCTGTATGATCTGATGCCGCTGCCCTTCACCGAGGAGGCGGTCCACTATGTGGCCGGGCGTATCCGCCAGGTGCAGGACTTTCTCGAGATGACCATCGCCATTGAGAACATTTCCTTCTATGCTCTGCCGGCCAGCGAACTGAGCGAGATCGAGTTCGTGCGCGCCGTGCTGGAGGAGGCCGACTGCCGCCTGCTGCTGGATGTGAACAACACCTATGTCAATGCCGTCAACCACGGCATGTATGATGCGCGGGACTACATCGCCGCCATGCCCACCGAGCGCATCGCCTACCTGCACATGGCCGGCCACTATGACGAGGCCGAGGACCTCAAGATCGACACCCACGGCCAGCCGGTCAAGGAGGACGTGTGGGATCTCTACGCCTTCACTCTTGACACCCACGGCCTGCAGCCCACCCTGCTGGAGCGGGACTTCAACATTCCGCCACTGGACGAGCTGCTGGAAGAGCTGAACCGCATCCGCGACATCCAGGCCCGCCATGACTGACTGCGACTTCCGCACCATTCAGCGTCAGTTCACCCGCGCCATCCGCGCTCAGGGTGACTACACGCCACCCTGTCCGGCGGCCCGTCCCATCGAGCCGCGTCGCTTTGCCGTCTATCGGGAGCTGTTTCTCAACACCGTCAGCCAGTTCTTCGCCAGTCTCTACCCGCTGACGAAGGAGGCGGTGGGCGAGGCGCGCTGGCGGACGCTCATGGAAGCCTTCCTTGCCCATCATGGCGCGCACACGCCCTACTTCCACTGGCTGGGGCGGGAGTTTCTCGCCTTTCTCGAAAGCGACGCCCATGTGCCGACGGATGATCCCCCCTGGCTGATCGCGCTGGCCGACTGGGAGTGGCAGGAGGTGGCCGTGGACATTGACGAAGCCGAGGTGCCGCCTTTCGAGCCGCATCAGGTGACGCTGGACAGCGTGCTCAGGCGCAACCCCACCGCCCGGCTGTGCCATTATGACTGGCCGGTGCACACCTTCTCGCCCGGCGCCACCCTGTCGCCACAGCCCACCACCCTGCTCATCTGGCGTGACGGGGAGGATGAGACCCACTTTGCTGCACTGGCGCCGCTGATGGCCGCCCTGGTGGAGGCGCTGGAGACGCCGCAGGCGCTCCGTCCCCTGTTCAGTGAGATCGAACAGGGGTGCGGTCAGCCGGCGGAACAAGTGTTCGAGCAGGCCCGCCCTTTTCTGCAGCAACTCTATGACCAGTATGCCCTCTGCCGCTGAGCTGACACCGGATGAAGTGCGCCGCTGGGTGGACGCCTGGGGCGACCGTCTGTATCAGTATGCGGTGTTGCAGTGTGGCGACCGGGAGGCCGCTGCCGATCTGGTGCAGGAAACCTTCGTGGCCGCATGGCGGCAGCGCGCCGCCTGGTCGGGGCATGGCAGCCCCTACAGCTGGCTGCGTGGCATTCTGCACCACAAGATTCAGGACTGGTGGCGCATGCAGCAGCGCCTGCGCGAGCAGGTGGACGACCGGGTTGATCCGCTGGAAGCGGAACTGTTCGACAGCCGCGGTCACTGGGCCGGCGCGTCGGCGGACCTGTCACCGGAGACCCTGTGCGAGCGGGACGACTTCTGGCGCTGGCTGGAAGCGTGTCTGGAACAGTTGCCTGCGTTGCAGGCGGCCGTCTTCCGTCAGGCGGAACTGACACCGGCGCAGCGGGAGGAAATCTGCCAGCGGCTCGGCATCACCAACGAGCATCTGCGGGTGCTGCTCTACCGGGCGCGGCTGCGGCTGCGCACCTGTCTGGCCAACGCGGGGTTCACCTCGGAGGAGGGTTCATGAAATTCATGCTCAGCTGTCAGGAGGCCACCCGGCTGTCCAGTGATCGGCTGGATACGCCGCTGACGCCGGCGCAACGCTGGCCGCTGGCGCTGCATCTTTTCATCTGCCGCCATTGCCGCCGATTCGACCGTGACCTGCGCCGCCTGCACCAGTGCGTGCGCAACGCCGATGGCGGTCAAGTCTTTATCAGCCTGCCGCCACAGCGCAAGGCGGCCATTCTCCAACGGCTCGAACAGGAGGCTCAGGCATGAACCGTCAGACCTACATTGACAACCTCTGCTTTCTGCAGCCCTACAGGTTGTTGCGCCAGACGCCGCGGGTGACCTTCTACGCGCTGGATGATGTCATCCCCGGCCTGTGCGGCATCGATCTGGTCATTCACGAGCCGGGCGCGCGCAGTCCCACCATTCAGGGTCAGGATGTGTGGTACTGGTACATGCATCCCCATCAGGAGGACAAGCTGGTGGTGCACGCGGGCAAGCGCATCGTGGAGCTCTACTCGCCCGCCCATGGACGGGTGGAGGTGTTCGAGGTGACCCCCGGTGAGGTCTTTCACAATGGCCGGCGCATCAATGACGCGCCGGCCATGCTCGGCTGGCCGCCCGGCACCTTCCACCGCGTCTATTCGCCCGAAGGCAGCGTCTCCACCAACTACGCCGGTCGGGAGGACGGCTTCGATCTGCGCACCAACTTCAACATTTACCGGCTGGATACGGACACCGGCGAATACGAAGTGGTGCGCCTCGGCGCCGAGGATCAGCCGGAATGACTCCCGCCCGGCAGGCCTTCCGGGCATGTGGCTGGCCGTACTGAAGCCATCACCGGCTTCATCGTGCAGCAGGCGCTGTTTTTCCTCGGCTATGGGTGCCATGTCAGCCTCGACGGGTGGATCCATCGCCGCCAGGTGAGGGCGAGGGGGTAAACTAATGTCATTTTTCATACGGGAACCCGCGCCATGTCCAAGACCCATCTGCGTATCGCCACGCGCAAGAGCCCGCTGGCCATGTGGCAGGCGGAATTCGTCCGTGACCGCCTGATCGAGGCACACCCCGGTCTCACCGTGGAGATCATCGGCATGTCCACCCAGGGTGACCGTATTCTGGACGTGCCACTGGCCAAGATCGGCGGCAAGGGGCTGTTCACCAAGGAGCTGGAGGCGCGCATGCTCGCTGGCGAGGCCGATCTGGCCGTCCACTCCCTCAAGGACGTGCCCATGCAGCTGCCGGAGGGCTTCGCCCTCGGCGCCATTCTCCAGCGTCATGCGCCCACGGACGCCTTCGTCTCCAACAGCCATGAGCGTTTTGACGACCTGCCCGCCGGGTCGGTGGTGGGCACCTCCAGCCTGCGGCGCAAGGCCCAGCTGATGGCGCGGCGGCCCGATCTGGTCATCCGTGACCTGCGCGGCAACGTCAACACTCGGCTGGCCAAGCTGGACGCCGGTGAGTATGACGCCATCATTCTGGCCACCTCCGGCCTTGAGCGCCTCGGCATGGGCGAGCGCATCCGCCATGAGCTGGCGCCGGAGGTGAGCCTGCCGGCGGTGGCGCAGGGGGCGCTTGGCATCGAAATCCTCGCCGATGACGTCGATACCACCGCGCTGGTGGCGGTGCTCAACGATGCGGACACTGCCGATTGCGTCACCGCCGAGCGGGCCATGAACCGTCGGCTGGAAGGGGGCTGTCAGGTGCCCATTGGTGGCTACGCCGTGCTGGAGGGTGACACCCTCTGGCTGCGGGGGTTCGTGGCCGAGCTGGACGGCAGCCGCATCATCCGGGCCGAGGGCCGCGCGCCCCGTCAGGAGGCGGAGCAGCTGGGTGAATCGGTGGCGGAAGCTCTGCTGGCACAGGGCGCCGGCGAGATTCTCGAGGCCATCTACCGCGCCCATCCCGACGGGGTCAAATGAGCTGGACGCTGCTCAATACTCGCCCCGCCCATCAGGCCCGCCCGCTCACCGAGGCGGCTCGGTCGCTGGGCTATGAGGTGATCGAGTGCCCCACCCTCTACATTGCCTGCATGCCCTGCCGCCAGCCAGCGGCCGGCACCTGGATCTTTACTTCCGTCAATGCGGTGCGCTGCTGGATGGCGCAGCACCACCGCCTGCCTCGCGGTCGGGTGATCGCCATCGGCCCCAGAACCGCCGAACTGCTGGAAAGACATGGGGTCTCCCCCATTTTTGCCCTGCCGCGGGAATTCCGCTCCGAAAGCGTGCTGAAAATGGCCCTGTTCGACCCGAAAAAGCGCTCCGCGGGCGAGGCCGTGGCCATCGTCAAGGGTGAGGGCGGGCGCGCGCTGCTGCGGGATGCCCTGCGGCAGCGGGGCTGGAACGTGCAGGAGGTGGCATGCTACCGGCGCGTGCGCCGTCCGCTGTGTGAGGGGTGGGATGCCTTCCGGCAGGCGCACAGGCCGCTGGTGCTGGCCATGAGCGTGGAGACCATCGAGGCGCTGGAGGCCGCTCTGCCCGAACCGGAGCGGACTTGGCTGCGGCAGCAGCCGCTGCTGGCGCTGAGCCCGCGCATCGCCGAGGCGCTGCAGGCGCGGGGCTGGCAGGGAGAGATGGCCGTTGCGAAGCAGCAGGATGCCTCTGGTATGATTGCACTTCTTGAACAGTGGAAGCAGAAAAATGACTGAACGGACAGGTCGAGTCATCGACGCCGAAAAGGTGGAAAACACCGAAACGGAAACCCTGGAAAAGGATCGCAAAGCCGACGAGGGCGCGCAGAAAAAGGCGTCCGCTCCCAGGCGGCGCAGTGCCGACTGGCTGGCGCGCCTGCTGGGCGCCGTGGCGCTGGCCGGTGTGGCGGTGGTGTGGGCCAACCGTCAGGAGCTGACCCAGCTGATCGAGAGCCAGAACAAGCTGGACGCCCGGCTTGCCATTCTGGAAAAACAGGTGCGTCAGCAGCAGCCGTCTCTGGAGGAATTCAAAAAACGCCTGAAGGAGTTTGAGGACCAGCTGGAGGCGCTCAACACAGAAGTGGACGCACTTAACGAGAAAGTGCTCAACCCGGCCAACGAGCCGGTGATCACCAAGGGCGAGGTGGAACAGCTCAAGAAGCAGCTGGACGCCATGCAGCAGCGCATGGCCACGCTCGCCGAGCGCTGGCAGAAGACCCTCAAGGAGCTGATGCCGCCGCCGGGTGAGGCAGATCAAGCGCTCAAGCCTCTGCAGCAGCAGTTGCAGCAGCTGGGTGAGCGTCTGGGCAAGATCTTCGAACAGTCCGCCCGGCCCGCGACGGGCGCTGCCGGAAAGGCCGCCGGAAACGGGCTGGATCCCTTGACTCTGCAGCAGTGGCTGCTGCGGGTCAACACCGAATGGCTGCTCAATGGAGACGTCAAGCAGACCCGCGAGCGGTTGCACGCCATCGAGCAGGCGGTGCAGCTGAGCGATCTGCCCAACGAGAGCAAGATCGCCGTGTTGCGCGCCATCGGGCGGGACTTGGCCTATCTGGACAGCTATGAGAAACGGAGCAAGGCCGACGCCAAAGCGCTGGAGCCGCTGCGCAAGTGGATCAAATCGCTGCAGCCGCCCAAGAGCGCGACGGTGGACAAGAACGGGCAGGCCGCCGGTGAGAGCCTGACCGAGCGCCTCAAGGGACTGGTGGAAATTCGCCGCCGCAGCGAGGGTCCCAGCACGCCCGAACAGCTGATGACCTTCGACCTGTTCAAGCAGCGCGCCCTGCTGCTGGTGGATGAGATGGCCTGGGCCTACATGACCCACCATGAGGATCTGTTCGTCACCACTCAGGGGCGGCTGTGGGAGCTGTTCCAGCGTCAGTATCCGGCCAGACTGGCCGACCTGGAAGCACGCATGAAGGACCTGCCCAAGCCGGTCAAGCCCAAGCCCCTGAGCAGCGCGGAGGCGCTCTGACATGGGGCGGATCATCACCGTTGCGCTGGTCTTCGTCGGCCTGACGGCACTGGCGACGCTGGCGCTGTATGACAATGGCCGGCTGGCGCTGGTGTGGGGTGACTGGGTGGTGGAGATGTCCGCCACCCTCGCTGTGGCGCTGCTGATTGCGTTGCTGGTGGCCGCCTATTTGTTCACTCGTCTGGCGGTGTGGCTGTGGACCTTTCCGCGCCGCTGGCGCGAGCGCCGGGCGCAGAAGCGTCTGGCCCGCGCCGAAGCCGGCATGGGGCAGGGACTCATGGCGGTGGAGCATGGCGACTGGCGCGCGGCGGAACGGGCGCTGATCAAAAGCGCCCGCTATTCCGACAACGGGGTCATGTATTATCTGGCCGCCGCGCGCATGGCTCACAATCAGGGTGCGCGGGACCGGCGCGACCGTTATCTGGCCGAGGCACGCGAAAAGTATCCGCAGGATTACGTCACCATCGCGCTGGTGGAAGCCCGCCTGCGGCGGGACGAGGCGCCTGAGGAGGCCCGCGCGCTGCTGCAGGCGCTGGTGGACGAGGGGGTTGACACGCCGGCGGTGCTGGCCGAATACGCCGACCTGCTGGCCGGGCAGGAGGACTGGGCCACCCTGCGCGCGTTGCTGCCGAAGCTCAAGCGGCGCAAGGCCATGGACCGGGACGCCCTGCACCAGCTGGAGGCGCGCATGTGGGCTGGCCTGCTCCAGCAGGCGGAGGACCGGGAGGCGCTGGAGAACATCTGGGGCTATCTGGACAGCCGCTGGTGGCGGGATCCGCGGGTGCTGGCCGCCTATGTCACCCGCCGGCGCGAACTGGGTGATGAGACCGGTCTGGCCCACCTGATCGAAAAGGCCCTGCGCCGTCAGTGGGATGCGCGGCTGGCCTATCTCTACGGTCTGATCGACGATGGCCCGGCCTTCGAGCGCCTTAAGAAAGTGCAGAAGTGGCTGCGCCAGCATGGGGACGACCCGGTGCTGCTGCTGACCGCCGGCCGGCTTGCCTGTCAGGCGCAGCTGTGGGCGCAGGCGCAGGACTACCTCAGGCAGAGCCTGCGGCTCAAGCCCGCCGCCGAGACCTTCGCCACGCTGGCCCGCTGCTATGAGCGGGAGGGCGAGCAGGAGCAGGCGGCGCTCACCTGGCAGGCCGGTCTTGAAGCGCTGGGCGGGCAGGAGACGCCCTTGCTGGAGGCTCGTTCCTCCTCATGAGCCGGCGTCGTCGTACTCCAGACTGGCGCAGGCTGCTGCGCCGCCCGTGGCTGCTGGCGCTGGCGCTCCTGCTGGGGCTGGGCGACTATGCCCACGAAGTCTATGTGGAACGGCCGAAGATGGCCTGGCAGGGCGTGCCCCAGAGCGTGCGCAGCGATCTGACCCATCTGACCACCCATGTGCTGCGCAATCCGGGTTTCATGCTCGGCTATTCCGAGTGGAAGGGCGCCCCCCTGTGGGTCACCTACCGCCTGTTCCGTCCCGAGAGGGGTTACCGCGTGGGCAGACGCCCGCCCTTCAGGCCTGACTGGCGCACCCTGCGGCATGTCACGCCCGACGACTACCGCCATACCGGCTACGACCGGGGCCACATGGCGCCCAACTACGCCATCGCGAAGCTGTATGGCCCCGAGGCGCAGCGGGCCACCTTCCTGATGAGCAACATCACCCCCCAGCGCAAGCGGCTCAACCAGAAGCTGTGGCAGCGCATCGAGGAGGCCGCCATCGACCACTTCACCCGCCAGTTTGAGAGCGTGTGGGTGGTCACCGGTCCCATCTGGGACGCGCGGCCCCGCTATCTGGGTCATACCCGGCTGGACATTCCCGACGCCTTCTACAAGATCTTCATCGGGCTGGACCGCAGCGGCCACCCCCATCCACTGGCCTTCATCGTGCCGCAGAAGGTGCGGGGCTTCGAGCCGCTGAGCCGTTTCGTGGTCACGGTGGACGAGGTTGAGCGACGCACCGGGCTGGATTTCTTCTGGCGCCTGCCGGACGCGCAGGAAGAACGGCTGGAGCGCCGTGTGGAGCCGTACCGTTTCCGTCTCGAAGCGGTCAACCGCCGCCGTCCGCGCTATTGAAGCCATAAAAAATTGACGGAAACAGCTCGAAATGATGCAATACGCCTGATTCAACAGAGGAGATCATCATGAACGACAACGTGAGCCCCACCCCTGACAGCGCTCCCTCCACGGAAGTCACCCCTGCGCCCGCGACCCAGTCCGTATCGGAAGACAGCCTCAGCTGGGCCAGGATCATCTATTTCCTCTATCTGGGCGGACTGGTCGTAGGCATCAGTGCGCTGGTGGGCATCGTGATGGCCTATGTCAAGCGCAAGGAGGCCGCCGGCACCTGGCTGGAGAGCCACTATCGGTTCCAGATTGCCACCTTCTGGTATGGCCTTCTCTACATGGTGGTGGGGGCGATCACCTCTGCGTTCATCATCGGCTGGTTCGTGATTCTGTGGTGGCTGATCTGGCTGATCGTGCGCTGCGTGCGTGGCCTGGACAAGCTGGGCAAGCAGGAGCCCATCAGCGGCGGGTTTTTCTCCCTCGGCGAGTAAGCCGAACGGGTCTGTCGACACAGGCGGCCTGCGGGCCGCTTTTTCGTTGGCGCGACCGCAAGGGTTTCTCCATGCTCGTGCCGTGAAAATGCCTATCATGATAGGCAAGGACAACAGGGAGGAACCCGCCATGAAAACACTTCGCAACATGCTGATCGCCACCGCCGTCAGTGTCAGCCTGGCCGGCTGCGCCAACATGAGCAGCCGCGAGGCCAATGACGCCAAGCACGCCGGTGCCGTGGCGCTGGGCGCGCTGGCCGGCATCATGCTGGGCAACCAGTTCAGTGACAACCCCGTGGTCAAGGGGGCCATGGGTGTGGCCGGCGGTTTCATCGCCCACAAGATCTACGAAGACCTCAACAAAGACTTCAAGAACGATCCCAACGTGGAGGTCAAGCCGGTCACCGTGGACGGGCGAAATGCCATCAATGTCAGCCTGCGCAACGTGCATTTCGCCGTCAACAGCGCCGACCTGTCCTATGAGGACATGCAGAAGCTGGACAAGGTGATTGAGACCGTGCGCGGACGAGACGTGGACATTCTGGTCATCGGCCACACCGACAGCACCGGGCCGGAGGACTACAACATGGAGCTGTCGCTGGCGCGGGCCAACAGCGTGCGCAACTACATGGTGCGCAAGGGCATTCCCGCCAGCCGCATCGCCACCCGTGGCAAGGGCGAGCTGGAGCCGATCGCCGACAACAGCACGCCGGAAGGGCGGGCGAAGAACCGTCGGGTGGAGATCTATCTGGTGCCGCGCGAGGATGGCACAGGCAGCGGCCAGCGCCGCTACTGATCAGCGCCGGGCGCCACGGGCCCGGGCGCGCTGCTGCCGCGCGGCCAGCAGCTCGGGCGTCTCCACTTCCCCTTCCGCCTCCGGCCAGCCGGCCAGATGCTGGCGGAGCACGGCGGTCAGCGCCGCGATATGGTCGTCCCGGTCATTGAGGGCGGGAATGTAGCCGTAGCGTTCGCCACCGGCCTCCATGAAATATTCCCGGTTTTCCTCGTCGATCTCCTCGATGGTCTCCAGACAGTCGGCGGAGAAGCCGGGACAGATCACCTGCACATGCTTCACGCCTTCGCCGGGCAGGCGTTTGAGCGTCTCGTCCGTGTAGGGACGCACCCACTCCTCCTTGCCGAACAGGGACTGGAAGGTGGTCATCACCTGATCCTCCCGCAGTCCCAGCTGCTCCCGCACCAGCCGGGTGGTGGTGAAGCACTGGCAGGGGTAGGGGTCGCCGCCTTCCCAGTAGCGGCGGGGAATGCCGTGGTAGGAGAAGATCAGCCGATCCGGCGTGCCATGCTCGGCCTGATATTCGCGGATGCTGGCCGCCAGCGCCTCGATGTAGCCGGGGTGGTCGTGGTAGTGGTTGACGGTGCGCACCTCCGGCACCCAGCGCCACCGCTTCAGTGCATCGAACACCGCATCGAAGGTGGAGCCGGTGGTGGCGCCGGCATACTGGGGGTAGAGCGGCAGCACCAAAAGCCGTTGCACGTTGCGTGCGCGCAGCCGCTCCAGCGCGCTGAAGATGGACGGGTTGCCGTAGCGCATGCCCAGTGCGAAGACCACCTCGCCGGACACCAGCGGGGCGATCGCCGCCTCCAGCTTCTCCATCTGCCGGTGGGAAATGTCCAGCAGCGGCGAGCCGGGCCCCATTTTCCCCCAGATCTCCCGGTAGGCCTCGGCCGAGCGTTTGGGCCGGGTGGTGAGGATCATGGTCTCCAGAATCAGCTTCCACAGCCAGCGGGCCGGTGGTGGCTCCACCACGCGCGGGTCGGAGAGGAACTCGCGCAGGTAGGGTTTGAGCGCCTGCGGCGTGGGGGCGTCCGGCGTGCCCAGATTGGTGATGAGAATGCCCAGCCGTCCGGGCTGGCCGTGGTCGAAGTCGGTGGTGCCGAGATACTGCATGGAAAATCCGTCGCATGAAGGTTGCGCCCAGTTTACGGGCAACGGCCCCGCAAGCCAAGCGGCTCGCACCGTCTGCGGGGTTCTGCCGGCACAGCTTTGTGTAAGATAGTGCCTCTTTTTTCAATGGATGCATCATGAAGCTGCTGTTTGACATCGGCAACAGCGCCCTCAAATGGGGGTGGCTGGACGGAGAGGGCGCATTGCGCTTCGGCGGGCGGCTGGACTGGCCCACCCGGCCGGATGCGGTGCTGGCCCGGCTGGACGAGCGCCTTGAGGGAGCCGAAGTGCATGACACACTGGTGGCCAATGTGGGGCCACGTCCGGCGCTCTACCCGCTCCTGGCGGCGCTGAACGCCCGTTCCGGCCACCGGCCCCGGCTGGTTTTCTCCGAGCCGGCCTGTTGTGGCGTGGAGAACGGCTACGCGGATTTCTCCCAGCTGGGGGTGGACCGCTGGCTGGCGCTCATCGCCGCCCGTGTCCGTCTGCCGCAGCGCAAGCGCATTCTGGTGGTGATGGCCGGCACGGCGGTGACGGCGGATCTGCTGGAAGGGACGCAGCATCAGGGTGGCATGATCGCGCCGGGGCCGGCGCTGATGCGCCGCTGTCTCACCGGCCAGACGGCCAATCTGGCGCAGGCCACCGCCAGTTCTCCGCCCACGCCCGCAGACACCGGGCTGGCGCGCACCACCCGGGATGCCATCGAGGCGGGCGTGCACTACATGGCCGCCGCCCATGTGCAGGCCCTCTACACGGATCTGCGCGCCGCCGGCCCGCTGGCGCTGGTGCTCGGCGGCGGACTGGCGCCGCGGCTGGCGGAGGTGCTGGATGTGCCCCGGCTGGAACTGGCGCGGGATCTGGTGCTGGAAGGTCTGGCCGAGGTGGCGCGGCAGGATGGCTGAGGTGCATCTGGTTCTGGGCGGGGCGCGCTCCGGCAAGAGCCGCTACGCGATGGGGCTGGCCGAGTCTTCCGCCCTGCCGGTGACCTTCATCGCCACCGCCCGGGCGCTGGATGAGGAAATGGCTGCGCGTATCCAGCGCCACCGTCAGGAGCGCCCCGCCCACTGGGAGACGGTGGAGGCACCGGTGGATCTGGCCGGGGCGCTGGATGTGATCAGTCCGGGGCGGTTTGTCATCGTGGACTGCCTGACCCTGTGGCTGCTCAACTGCATGGAAATGGATCGCATGGACGCGCTGAGGGCGTTCGAGCGGGCGCTGGAAGCCCATGCAGGCCCCGTGGCGCTGGTGAGCAACGAGGTGGGCATGGGGGTGGTGCCCGCCGACCGGCTCAGCCGCCGCTTTGTGGATGAACTGGGCTGGCTGCATCAGCGTCTGGCCGTGCGGGCGGACCGGGTGACGCTGATGGTGGCCGGTCTGCCGCTGGAGGTGAAGGGATGAAGATCAGGACACTGGATCGGGCCGCCATGGAGGCGGCGGAGCTGCGTCAGGCGCAACTGACCAAGCCGTCGGGCGCGCTGGGCGAGCTGGAGCGGCTGGCCATCCGGCTTGCGGGCATGCAGGGCCGGGTGTGCCCGCAGGTGGAGCGGGTGGCCATCACCGTCTTCGCCGCCGACCACGGGGTGACGGTGGAAGGGGTGTCGGCCTTTCCCGCCGAGGTGACGGCGCAGATGGTGCTCAACTTCCTCAACGGTGGGGCGGCCATCTCCTTGCTGGCGAGGCATCTGCGTGCCCGGCTGGAGGTGGTGGATGTGGGCGTGGCCGCCGAGCTGCCCGCCCGTCCCGGGCTGGTCAGCGCCAAGGTGGCGCCGGGCACGGCCAATCTGGCGCGGGCGCCGGCCATGACGCCGGAGCAGCTGGCCGACGCGCTGGCTGTGGGCCGCGCGGCGGCGGAACGGGCCGTGGCCGACGGTTGCGAGCTGTTCATCGGCGGCGAGATGGGCATCGGCAACACCACCGCCGCCACGGCGCTCATCTGCGCGCTGACCGGTGGCGACCCTCACGCGTTGACCGGCGCCGGCACGGGGGTGGATGATGCGACCCGCGCCCGCAAGGCTGAAGTCATCGCCCGGGCGCTGGCCCTGCACGGCGCTGCCCTGGCCAATCCTTCCGAGGCGCTGCGGCGGGTGGGGGGTCTGGAGATCGCGGCGCTGGCCGAAGCTTTTCTGGCCTGCGGTGAGGCGGGCGTGCCGGTGCTGGTGGACGGGGTGATCGCCAGCGCGGCGGCACTGGCCGCCTGCCGCATGGTGCCGGAACTGAGCGACTGGCTGCTGTGGGGACACCGTTCGCAGGAGCCGGCCCAGCAGGCGGTGTTCGAGGCACTTGGGGCGCGCCCGCTGCTGGATCTGGACATGCGTCTGGGCGAGGGCAGCGGTGCGGCGGTGGCGGTGCCGATCGTGCAGGCCGCCTGTCGGCTGCACGGGGAGATGGCCACCTTCGCCGAGGCGGGCGTGAGCGATGCGCATTGACCTGCTGCGTCACGGCGAGTGCGCGGATGAGGCCTTTCTGCGTGGGCGCACCGACGCGCCCCTGACGGAC
>NZ_WFYD01000057.1 GCF_015490265.1 Sulfurivirga sp.
CCGATCCGGAGCAGGCGCAGAAAGTGATGGCGCTGATCGACGCGCTGGAGGACCTGGACGATGTGCAGCGGGTCTACTCCAACGTGGACATTCCCGACGACGTGATGGAGAAGATCGCCTGAAGGCGCAGCGCATACTGGGCATCGATCCCGGCTCACGCAAGACCGGCGTGGGCATTGTGGACATTGCCGGCCCGCGCAGCCGCTATGTCTTCAGCGGCGTGATCCGGGTGGAGAAGTACACGCCGCCGGAGCGGCTCAGGCGCATCTTCAACAGCATGAACGAGCTGATCGCCCAGTACCGGCCCGACGCGCTGGCCATCGAAAAGGTGTTCGTGCACAAGGATCCGGTCGCGGCGATCAAGCTGGGGCAGGCGCGCGGCGTCATTCTGTGCGCCGCGGCGCTGGCGGAGGTGCCCATCTTCGAGTACACCCCCACCCAGATCAAGGGAGTGGTCGTGGGCAAGGGGCACGCCGCCAAGGGACAGATTCAGTTCATGGTGCAGCAGCTGCTGCGTCTGAGCGAGACACCGCAGGAGGATGCGGCCGACGCGCTGGCCTGCGCCCTGTGCCATGCGCGCTTCGCCTCGCTCAAGGTGGATGTCACGCGCCTTGGTGGCGCAAGGAGACGGTTTTGATCGGCGCATTGACGGGCAGACCCCTCAGCTGGCAGCCGCCGGAGCTGCTGCTGGATGTCAACGGCGTGGCCTACGAGGTGCTCGCGCCCTCCACGCTGCACTTTCATGATGATGAGACCGTGCGGCTCTACACCCATCTGACCGTGCGTGAGGACCAGATGCAGCTCTACGGTTTCCGCAGTCTGGAGGAGCGCAACGTCTTCCGCACCCTGCTGCGCATCAGCGGCATCGGCGCCAAGATGGGGCTGGCCATTCTCTCCACCTGGCAGGTGGACGAGCTGATGCAGATCATCCGTCAGGAGGATCTCAAGGCGCTCACCCGCATTCCGGGCGTGGGCAAAAAGACGGCCGAAAAACTGCTGGTGGAGCTGAAGCACCGCTTCGACAGTCTCGCTCCGGCGGCGGGCGGCGGCGTGGCGGCGGGGACGGCCCCGGCCACGCTGGCGTTGCCGGACGATGCCGTCTCACTGGCGCGACAGGCGCTGGAGAACCTGGGCTACACGCCGGCGGAGGCCGGCCGACTGCTGGATGCGGTGGCCGAGGAGGGGCTTGAGACCGCCGAGCTGATCAGACGGGCACTGAAACAGGCGCAGACACGATGATCGAAGCGGACCGCATCGTCGGCAATCAGGAGGTGGAGGACGACATCTTCCTGCCGCCCCGCATCCGTCCGCAGAATCTGGACGAATATGTGGGGCAGCAGGCGGCCCGGGCGCAGCTGTCCATGTTCATCGAGGCGGCGCGCCAGCGGCAGGAGGCGCTGGACCATGTGCTGCTCTACGGGCCGCCCGGGCTGGGCAAGACCACGCTGGCCAACATCATCGCCCACGAAATGGGCTCGCAGCTGCGCCAGACCTCCGGCCCGGCGCTGGAGCGTCCGGGCGATCTGGCCGCCCTGCTGACCCGGCTGGAGCCGTTTGACGTGCTCTTCATCGACGAGATCCACCGCCTCTCGCCCGCGGTGGAGGAGATCCTCTACCCCGCCATGGAGGATTTCCAGATCGACATCATCATCGGCGAGGGGCCTGCCGCCCAGAGCGTGCAGATCGACATTCCCCCCTTCACGCTGGTGGGCGCCACCACCCGTGCCGGCCTGCTCACCATGCCACTGATGGACCGTTTCGGCATCGTGCAGCGGCTTGAGTTCTATACTGTTGAAGAATTGTCACAAATCATTACGCGTTCTGCGCATATACTTGGCGTGCGCATCGAACCCGACGGGGCGGCGGAGATCGCCCGCCGGGCGCGTGGCACGCCGCGGATCGCCAACCGGCTGCTCAAACGGGTGAGGGACTACGCGCAGGTACGCGGTGACGGCACCATCACCCGCGAGGTGGCGGATGCAGCGCTGAATCTTCTGGAGGTGGATCCGCTCGGTCTCGACAAGATGGACCGGCGGCTGCTGGAACTGGTGATCAACAAGTTCGACGGCGGGCCGGTGGGCATCGACAGCCTGGCCAGCGCTCTGGGCGAAGAGAAGGGGACCATCGAGGAGGTGATCGAGCCCTATCTGGTGCAGCAGGGCTTTCTGGTACGCTCGCCGCGTGGACGCATGGCCACGGATCTGGCCTATGGCCATCTGGGGCTGTCGCGGGACTGATTTGAACGGGGTCTCCCCCAATTTTGCAGGGTGCGGGACAAACCGCGCCGGAAAAACGACGGAAAAACGGGTCTTATGGACGGAAAACAGCTGCTTGAACTGATTTTCAATGCCTCCATCGTGGTGCAGGCGGTCATGGTGATCCTGCTGTTCATGTCGGTGGCGGTGTGGGCCGTCGGCTTTGCCAAGCGGGCCGAGCTGGGACGCATGCGCCGGCATCTTGCGGATCTGCGTCATGATTTCGAGCAGGGCGCCGGGCTGCAGCTCTACTACGACCTTGCCGCACGGCCCTATGGCGATTCGCTGGCGGCGCAGGTGCTCAAGGCGGGTGTGGGCGAGTTTCTCGAGCTGAACAAGCTGGGCGTGCGTGACCGTGGCGCCCTGCTGGAAGGTTCGGAGCGGGCCATGCTGGCGGCACTCAACGAGGCGCACCGCAAGGTCAATGGTCTGCTGCCCACGCTGGCCACCATCGGCTCCTCCGCTCCCTACATCGGCCTGTTCGGCACCGTCTGGGGCGTGATGAACGCCTTTGCCGGGCTGGCGCAGGTGCAGCAGGCCACCCTGTCCGCCGTGGCACCCGGTATCGCCGAGGCGCTCATCGCCACCGCCATGGGCCTGTTCGCCGCCATTCCGGCGGTGATCGCCTACAACCGCCTCACCGCGCGGGCCAACGGTCTGGCCGACGAACTGGAGGAACTGGCCGAACGGGTGCTGGTGCGTCTGCACCGTCAGGCCAACAAGCTGTCCAACGCACCGGAGATGTGATCCATGCGCCGCCGCCTCTCCATGCATGGCAAGCGCTCCCGCCTGATGGCGGAGATCAACGTGGTGCCCTATGTGGACGTGACGCTGGTGCTGCTGATCATCTTCATGGTCACCGCGCCCATCGTGCAGCAGGCGGTCTGGGTCGATCTGCCCGCTACGCCCAAGGTGGAGAAAAAGGGCGCCATGCAGGGCAGGGAGCCTTTCGTCATCACCGTCACCAAAGACGGTTTCTACCGCACCAGCGCCGATCCCGATCATGTGGTGGCGCCGCAGGAGCTGGCGCGGCTGGTGGCCGAAGCCGTGGCCCGCAGTCAGCTGAAGCAACCCATCTACCTGCAGGGTGACCGGCAGGCGCCCTATGGCAAGGTGGTCAAGCTGTTCGTGCTGCTCAAGGCCAATGGTGTGGATCAGGTGGCGCTGCTGACCCAGCCCGAGGAGGTGGGCCGATGATCCGCTTCGTGCTGCGTCATCCGCTGGCGACGCTGGCGGCGCTGGCCGTTCATGGCCTGCTGTTCATCCTGCTGTGGTGGAACTGGAGTCAGCCGGCCAGACCCCATGCCGTGGCAGCGCCTTCCGAACCGGGCCGGAGCGTTCCGTCCCGTCAGGCGCTGCCGCCCATGAAGACCTTTGCGGTAGATCAGAAGCTGGTGCAACAGCAGCTGGAGAAGATTCGCCGACAGGAGGCGGCCAAGCGCCGCCGTGCCGAAGAACTGAAAAGACAGGCGGAGGCCGAGCGTCGCCGTCTGGCCGCTTTGAAGCGTCAGCGCGAGCTGGAACGCAGGAAGGCCGAAGAGGCTCGCCGCAAGGCGGAGGCCGAGCGTCAGCGTCTGCTGGCGGAGAAGAAAAAGGCCGAGGCGCTGAAGAAGGCCGCCGAAGAGGCAGCGCGCAAGAAGGCGGAAGCCGAACGCAAGGCGCGTGAGCTGAAGCGGCAGCAGCAGCTGGCGGCGGAGAAGAAGCGCCGACTGGAAGAAGAGCTGCGTCGCAAGGCGGAGGAGAAGAAGCGGCTGGAAGAGGCGGCCCGTCAGGCGCGCCTCAAAAAGGAACAGGAGGAAGAAGCCGCACGGCTGCGTGAGCAGCTGCTGGCCGAGGAACGCCAGCGGCAGGAAGCGGAGCGCCGACAGCGGCTGGCGAAGCTGCGCGAGCTCTACATCAGCCAGATCGCCGCCAGGGTGAAGGAGAACTGGCGCACACCGGCGCGCATCAGTCCGGATGCCCAGTGCGATCTGGAGATCACCCAGAAGCCTGACGGCAAGATCGTCTCCGTCAAGGTCCTCAACTGCAACAAGGCGGCGGACAAACCCTTCCGCATCGCCGCCGAACGGGCGGTGTGGCGCACCGGCACCCTGCCACCGCCCCCGGAAAAGGAACTGTTCGAGCCGACCATACGATTCGTTTTCAAGCCCTGAGGTAGCGTGATGAGACTGTTTGTCCTGCTTTGGCTGATGTTGTTGACATTGTCCGCCCGCGCCGAGCTGACCGTGGAGATCAGTGATGCGCAGGAGAGCGCCACGCCGGTGGCCATCATCCCTTTCGAGGGTGAGGCCCAGGCACCGGAGAAGGTCTCCGAAGTGGTGGGGTTCGACCTGCGCCGCAGCGGTCGTTTCCGGCCACTGCCGACGGACGACCTGCCGGAGTTGCCGTTGGAGGTGGGCGACATTCACTACGAGGACTGGCGTGACACCGGCTCCGATGTGCTGCTGATGGGGCGGGTGGATCACAATCCGGACGGCAGCTGGACGGTGACCGCCACACTGGTGGACCTGCTGCGCCGCGAGGTCATGTTCACCCGCAAGTGGGCGAATGTCTCCAGCCGTCAGCTGCGTCGGGTGGGTCATCAGCTGGCCGACCAGATGTATGAAGCGCTGACCGGCATCCGCGGCGCTTTCGACACCCGCATCGCCTATGTGCTGGTGCAGACCGTGGGTGGACGCAAGCGCTATACCCTCAATGTGGCCGACTCTGACGGTCACAACGAGCGGGCGGTGCTGCGCTCCTGGGAGCCGATCACCTCGCCGGACTGGTCACCGGATGGACGCAAACTGGCCTATGTCTCCTTCGAGAACGGCCGCTCCGAGGTTTACATTCAGGACCTCTACACCGGCCGGCGGGAAAAGGTAGCCGCCTTCAAGGGTATCAACAGTGCCCCGGCCTGGTCGCCGGACGGACGCAAGCTGGCACTGACCCTCTCCAGGGCCGGCAGCGCGGATCTCTATCTGCTGGATCTCAAGACCCGCAAGCTGCGCCGGTTGACGCGGCACTGGGCCATCGAGACCGAGGCCAGCTGGGCACCGGACGGCAAGACGATCTACTTCACCTCGGATCGGCGTGGCCAGCCGCAGATCTTCCGTCTGAATCTGTCCACCGGCGAGGTGGAACGGGTCACTTACGAGGGCAGCTACAACGCCAGCCCGGCCGTGTCACCGGACGGTCGCTGGCTGGCCATGGTGGATGCCTCGCCCGGACAGGGCTACCATATTGCCCTGCAGGATTTGAAGACCGGTGACTTCCGCATCCTGACCGATACCTTTCTGGATGAGTCGCCCAGCTTTGCCCCCAACAGCGAGATGATTCTCTATGCGATGAACCGCAACGGTCGGGGCGAGCTGGCGGTGGTGCCGGTGGAGGGAGGCATCTCCCAGTATCTCAAGGTGCCGGATGGTGAGGTGAAGGAACCGGATTGGGGGCCGTATCGCAAATGAGGAGACAGAACATGAAACGCATCATGCTAGCAGGAACCGTCACCCTGCTGCTGGCCGGCTGCGCCGGGCAGCAGACCAAGCCCGACCAGAGCGGCGCCGTGCCGGTGGAACCGGTCACTGAGGCAGAGAAGCAGGCTGGTGAGCATGGTGGTCTGCCGGTGACAAGCGGCAATCGGGGAGGTGTGGAGGTCATTCCCATCGATCAGCAGGAAGAGGGCGGCGCAGAAGGGATCGAGGGGCTGCGTCCAGACGAGGCGCAGGCGGGCGAGACACAGCAGAACGCGGTGCTGGCCTATCCCCCCGTGGTCTATTTCGACACCGACTCCGATGTGGTCAGTGAGGAAGGCCGCCAGGTGCTCAAATACTACGCCGACAAGCTGCTGGCCCAGCCTGACGTCAAGGTACGGCTGGAAGGGCATACTGACGAACGCGGTACGCCGGACTACAACCTGGCGCTGGGTGAACGTCGCGCCAAGGCTGTCAGGCAGGTGCTGGAACTCTACGGTGTGCCGACCGAGCGCATCGAGGTGATCAGCTACGGTGAGGAGCGTCCGGCGGTGCAGGGCCACGACGAGGCCGCCTGGAGCAAGAACCGTCGCGTTGAACTGGTGTTCATAAAATGACCGTGAAGCATGGGCAGGCATGGCTGCTGGCCGGTGCGCTGCTGGCCGTCTCGGCTGGCACGCAGGCGGCGGCGAAAGTGGAGGTGATCGGGGACACCACCGCGCTGGAGAAACGGGTCGGTCGGCTTGAGCGCATGCTGGAAAATCCGGTGCTGCTGCAGCTGAGTGACCGTCTGGCCGAGCAGCAGAAAGAGATCCAGCAATTGCAGGACCGGCTGGACCGGCTGCAATACCGCCTGAAACAGCAGGACCGCCAGCACCGCCAGCGCATCGAGGGGCTGGAGACCCGCATCGCTCAGCTGGAGGCGCAGCTCAAGGCGCAGGCTCGGCCATCGGAGACTGAAACGCCGGCCAGCGAGGAAAAACCGGCGGATGGTGGCAAGAGCGGCGCGCTGCGTGCCGATGAGCTGGGGGGCAAGGGAAGTGCCAGCGGCCGGCAGAAGGCCAGGGCCGAGGCCGGAAAGCTGCATCGACCCACCGCCGAGGAACTCAAACTGTACGACGAAGGCATGACCCTGCTGAAAAAGTCCGCCTACAGGCAGGCGGCCGCGAAGCTGGATGCCTTTCATAAAAAACATCCCAGGTCAGAGCTGGCGCCCAATGCCGCCTACTGGGCCGGCGAGGCCTATATGGTGCAGCTGGCCTTCGACAAGGCGTGGCCGCGCTTCAAGCGGGTCATCGACCACTATCCCCACAGCAACAAGTATGGCGACAGCCTGCTGCGCGGGTCGGATGCGCTGGCCAAACTTGGCAGGAAGAAGGAGGCCATCGCCCTGCTTGAGCGGCTGCTGGCGGACAAGACGCTGCCCGAATCTTTGAAGACGCGGGCAAAAAAGCGGCTGGCGAAGCTGAAGGGGGGCCAATGAGCCGTCCGGCCGTGGTGCTGCTTTCGGGCGGGCTGGATTCGGCCACCGTGCTGGCCATCGCCCGGGATCAGGGCTTCGCCTGCCATACCCTCAGTTTCGACTACGGCCAGCGCCATCGGGCCGAGCTGCGTGCCGCCGAACGCATTTCAAAGGCGCTGGGGGCGGTTTCCCATCGGGTGATCCGCATCGATCTGGGGCAGATCGGTGGCTCGGCGCTGACGGACCACGCCATCGACGTGCCCACTGACGGGGTGGGTGAGGATATTCCCGTCACCTATGTGCCCGCCCGCAACATGACCTTCCTGTCGCTGGCCGTGGGGCTGGCGGAAGTGGTCGGAGCGCGGGACATCTTCATCGGCGTCAATGCGGTGGACTATTCCGGCTATCCGGACTGCCGGCCGGAATTTATCCGCGCTTTCGAGCAGGCGGCCAATCTGGGCACCAAGGCCGGGGTGGAAGGGCAGCCGTTTACCATCCACACCCCGCTGATTGATCTGACCAAGGCGGAGATCATCCGCACCGGCAGCCGTCTGGGGGTGGACTATGGGCTGACGATCTCATGCTATCAGGCCGATGAGGAAGGGCGCGCCTGCGGTGTGTGCGACAGTTGTCGCCTGCGGCGCATGGGCTTCGAGCAGGCCGGCGTGCCGGACCCGACTCCCTACCGTTTCTGACAGCGAGGCCCTCTGGTCCGTGGAGGGCGACAAAAGGGGTTGCGCAATCGGAATCGATTCGTATAATACCGCCTCATTCCAGCGGGTCGTTAGCTCAGTTGGTAGAGCAGCTGGCTTTTAACCAGTTGGTCGAAGGTTCGAATCCTTCACGACCCACCATATTCCGAACCCCGGCGCATGCCGGGGTTTTTCGTCTGGAGCGCCGAAAATGGCCCGAGCACGCACGCCCTTCACCTGGCACTACTACGCCATGGCCGCCGGCACCCTGGCGGCGATTCTGGCCGCCCTGCTGGGGGGCTGGTCTGCGGCGATGTCCGCAGCCGCCTTCGCCATCGTCAGTCACCCGGGGCTGAAGTTCACCGGTCTGACCCGGCAGGTGTTCATGGCCCTGTTTCTCATCCTCTTCGTCTTTGCCTTTCCCCGTGAGGCGCCGCCGGGTGCCTTTGACACCGCATCACCTGCCGCTACAGAACAGCGCTGAAACCCTCCTTTCTGCCACGGTGGGGTCTTGAATTGCATCTATAATGTGCAAAGTGACTCAATAAGGTGCAACAGGAGTGGATGGACAGATTGCGCAGGAGCTGCTGGATGGCATGCACACCGGCGTGCTGTGGTTCGACGCGGACCGTCGGCTCCAGTACATGAACCTTGCCGCCTCGGCCATGCTCTTTCAGGGACTGAGCAAGGCGCGCGGGCGGCCGTTCGAGTGGTTCTTTCCCAGAACGGAGGTGAACTGGGATGACCTCGCCCTCAAGGTGGTCACGCTCTATGAGCAGATCATCGAACGGGAGGACGGCAGCCGTCTCAAGGTGAGCATGACCCTCTCCCCCTATGAGTTGCAGGGACGAAACGGTTGGCTGGTGGAGCTGATCGAGATCGAGCGGCACACCCGCATCATGGAGGAAGAGGAGCGCTGGCATCAGTATGAAGCCGGCAACCAGCTGGTGCGCACGCTTGCCCATGAGGTGAAGAACCCGCTGGCCGGCATCTACGGCGCCAGCCAGCTGCTGCGCAAGCGGCTGCAGAATGATCCCAAGGGCGAGCAGCTGGTGGATGTGGTCGCCCGCGAGGTCAAGCGGCTGCAGAATTTGGTGGACCGCATGCTGGGGCCCAAGGGGGGACTCAATCTCGCTCCTCACAACATCCACGCCGTGCTGGCCCATGTGCTGGATGCCCTGCGACCGGAAAAGCCGGACAATGTGGCCGTCAAGCTGGACTACGACCCCAGCATCCCCGAGCTGGACATCGACTTCGACCAGATGGTGCAGGTGTTCATGAACCTGATCCGCAACGCCTTCCAGGCGATGGAAAGGCATGGCGGTCTGGTGACCCTGCGCACCCGGGTGGCGCACCGCTTCACGCTGGGCAGCCGCATGCTGCCGCTGGTGGTGGTGGTGCAGGTCATCGACGAGGGGGAGGGCATCCCGCCCGAGCTGTTTGATTCCATCTTCTATCCCATGGTGACCAGCAAGCCGGACGGCTCCGGTCTGGGCCTGCCCATCTCGCAGGCCATTCTGCGCCAGCACGGCGGACTGATCGTGGCCGAGAGCGAGCCGGGTCAGACGGTCTTCAGCGTCTATCTGCCGCTGGAGCGTGACAAGATCATGAGCAGGGAGAAGGCAAAGGATGAGTGACACCCGTCCCGTCGTCTGGGTGGTGGATGATGACGCCTCCATCCGCTGGGTGCTGGAGACCGCACTGGAAGAGACCGGCTACGACATCCGCCTGTTCGAGAACCCGGAGATTCCCGTGCAGGAACTGAAAAAGGCGCCGCCCACGGTGGTGCTGACCGATGTGCGCATGCCGCATATGGACGGCATGACCTTCGTGGAGGCCATTCACGAGGCGGACCCGCACATTCCGGTCATCGTCATGACCGCCCATGCCGATCTGGACATGGCGGTGGATGTCTACCAGAAGGATGTGTTCGAATATGTGCCCAAGCCGTTTGAGGTGGACGAGGTGGTCTCCCTGGTGCAACGGGCGGTGCGCAAGCGCCTGTCCGGCGGGCGGCGTCCCCGGGGACGCAAGCCGCAGGCCGCCACGGTGGGCGATGAGGTGCGCATCATCGGCCAGGCGCCCACCATGCAGGAGGTGTTCCGCATCATCGGGCGGGTGGCCAAAACGGATGTCACCGTGCTCATCAACGGCGAGACGGGCACCGGCAAGGAGCTGGTGGCCCGGGCGCTGCACGCTCTGAGCGCCCGCGCCCAGCACCCCTTCGTGGCGCTCAACACCGCCGCCATCCCGCGGGAACTGCTGGAATCGGAGCTGTTCGGCCACGAGAAGGGCGCCTTCACCGGCGCGGTGGAACGGCGCATCGGCCGCTTCGAACAGGCCGACGGCGGCACGCTGTTTCTGGATGAGATCGGCGACATGCCGGTGGATCTGCAGACCCGCCTGCTGCGGGTGCTCAACGACGGCACCTTCTACCGCGTGGGCGGGCGGGACCCCATCAAGGTGAACGTGCGCGTGCTGGCCGCCACCCATCAGGACATGAACCGGCTGGTGCGCGAAGGCAAGTTCCGTGAAGATCTGCTCTACCGCCTCAATGTGATCCGCATTCAGGTGCCGCCTCTGCGGGAGCGGCGCGAGGACATTCCGCTGCTGCTGCGCCACTATCTGGATCAGGCGGCGCAGGAGCTGGGCATGGAGCCCAAGACCCTCGACCCGGAGGTGGAGCGCTACCTGACCCGCCTGCACTGGCCGGGCAACGTGCGCCAGCTGGCCAGCCTGTGCACCTGGCTGACCATCATGGCGCCCGGGCGGGTGGTCAACTTCGACGACCTGCCGCTGGAGCTGCGCAATGAGACGGTGGCCAGCGAGGTGCGTGGCGACTGCGACTGGACCGATGCCCTGGCCAAATGGGCGGATCAGGCGCTGGCGGCCGGCGAGAGGAACATTCACGACAAGGCACAGGAGAAGCTGGACCGGGTGCTGATCGAGGTGGCGCTGCGGGCGGCACGCCATCACAAGCAGCAGGCGGCCCGGCTGCTGGGCTGGGGGCGCAACACGCTCACCCGCAAGATGCAGGCGCTCGACCTGTAGCCATGCTGCCCGAACTGTTCCAGTATGCGCTGACGCCCACGCGCCATCCTGCGGCGCGCCGCATGGGCTATCTGTATGAGGCCATTGCCCTGTCCGCCCGCTATGGTCGCTGTCGCAACCAGTGGGACCCTCACTATGCCCGCTGCCGTGAAGTCATTGAGGCGGCGCTGCCCGAGACGGGGCGTCGGGCGCTCGTTCTGGGCGCCGGCACTCTGCGGGATGTGCCGCTGACGGCGCTGAGCGCCCGGTTCGAACGGGTGGATCTGGTGGATCTGGTGTGGCTGTGGCCGGCACGCTGGCGGGTGCGGCGGCACGCCAATGTCCGTCTGGTCGAACATGACGTCACCGAGGCGCTGACCGCCCTGATGGCCGGCGAGCTGGGGGTGCCGCAGCCCCGCTGGGGGCTGGACGGCGGCTATGACTTCGTGGTGTCGCTCAATCTGGCCACGCAGCTGCCGCTGCTGCCGGCCCAGTGGCTGCTCCGGCGCAAGGTGGACGAGCAGGCCATCGACAGCTATGGCCGGGCGCTGATGCAGGCGCATCTGGACTGGTTGCACGCCTTTCCGGACGCGTCGGTATGCCTGATCGCCGACCGGCTGATCGAAACCCGCGCTCCGGGCCGTCCCGTGGAACCGGTGGACCCCTGGTGGGGCGTGACCCCGCCGCCTGAAGATGAACACTGGTGGTGGGAGGCGGTGCCGCGGCGTGAAGGGCGCGGGGAGGCCCGCTGGCATCGGGTGGGTGTGAGCCAGTGGCACAATCTCGCCTGAGACAGCTGTCTCAGGCGTCGGTGAGCACGCGCATCCAGTCTTCAAGCAGTGCCGGACTGGCGGCGGCCACGGCGGAGCGTTTGGTGAGCGTGCCGTTGGCCACGGGTTCGCCTTCCAGCGTGCAGCTGGCACCGCCCGCCTCATGCAGGATCAACTGTCCGGCGGCGTAGTCCCACAGGCCCTGACCACCATGCAGGTAGAGCTCGGCCCGTCCGGCGGCCAGCCAGCACCAGTCCAGCACCACCGCGCCGATATTGCGCTGGGAGGCGTAGGGCGCCTCCGTGGCCAGTCGGGCCGCCAGGGGTTTGGGCAGACGCTTGAAGTCGATCAGCGCCAGCGCCCTTTTTGCGTCGTTCAGGCTGTTTTCCAGTTTCAGCGGAGCGTCATTGAGGGTGGCACCGCGGCCCTTGCGGGCGGCGAACAGCTCGTCCCGCACCGGGTCATAGACCAGCCCCAGCCGGATCTCGCCCGCCACGCTCAGGGCCAGCGAGCTGGCAAACAGCGGGCAGCCGTGGGCGAAGTTGGTGGTGCCGTCCAGCGGATCGAGAATCCAGCAGCCGTCGGGGCCGTTGAGGGCCGCCTGCTGCTCCTCGGGGCTGCTCTCCTCGCCAAGGAAGCGGAACCGGGGCCAGGTGGAGGTGAGAAAGCGCTGCGTGGCCTGCTGCATGGCCTCGTCCGCCTCCGTCAGCAGGCTGCCGTCCGCCTTGACGGTGGCGCCCACGTGCCGGAAGCGGGGCAGCAGCTCCTGCCGGGCCAGGCGGCGGAACTCATCCTGCAGCAGCTGCCAGTCGGCGTCGCTCTCAAGGGGAGAGAAGCGGGTGTCAGTCATGGGTGCGCTCCTGTTGCAGCGGGCAGATGCGCAGCTTCTCCACGGCGTTGTCGCTCACATCTACCACTTCGATGACATAATCCTCCAGCCGGAGGCTGGTGCCCGGGTTGGGCAGGGCTTCCAGCACCTCCTGCACCAGACCGTTGAGGGTCTTGGGCCCGTCGGTGGGCAGGGTGAAGTCGAACTCCTTGTTCAGGTCGCGGATGAACACGCTGCCCTCGGCCAGCAGACAGCCGTTGTCTTCCTGCACGATGTCCTCGCGCTGGTGGTGCTGCTTGTCCATGGACAGTTCGCCCACGATCTCCTCCAGCAGGTCTTCCATGGTGAGCAGGCCGATCAGATCGCCGTACTCGTCCACCACCAGCGCCATGCGGCGGCGGCGCTGGCGGAACTGGCCCAGCTGCTTGGTCAGCGGCGTGGTGTTGGGCACGAAGTAGGCGGGGCGTGCCAGCTTGATCAGATCACGCAGCGCCAGCTCGTCGGCAGATTTTTCCAGCAGCAGGGGCAGTGCCTTGCGGATGTTGAGAATGCCGAGGATTTCCTCATCCAGCGAGCCGCGGTAGAGGGGAATACGGGTGTAGGGGGCGTGGGCGATGCGGCGCAGGATCTCTTCCAGCGGCAGGTTGACGTCGATGGCGTAGATCTCCGATTTGGGGATCAGCACATCTTCGACCGTCACCTGCTCCATGCGCAGGATGCTCTTGAGCATGTCCCGGTATTGCTTGGGCAGCTGGGGCATGTTCTCGATGATGGCTTCCAGTTCCTGCGGGGTCAGGTGCTCCTCCTGCTGGCGCAGCTCCACCCCCAGCAGGCGCAGGAAGTTGTTGGCCACGAAGTTGACCAGCAGCACCAGCGGCGAGAGCAGCTTGAGCAGCGGATCGAGGAAATAGGTGGCCGGAAAGGCGATCTTTTCCGGATACATGGCCGCCAGCGTCTTGGGCGCCACCTCGGAGAAGATGAGCACCACCAGGGTGAGGATGCCGGCGCCGATGGCGATGCCCGGCTCGCCGGCGATGCGCATGGCGATCACCGTTGCGATGGAGGAGGCGAGGATGTTGACGAAGTTGTTGCCCAACAGGATGACGCCCAGCAGACGGTCCGGCTGGGCCAGCAGACGCAGGGCGCGCTGAGCCGGGCGGTGACCCTGCTGGGCCAGTGCCTTGAGGCGGTAGCGGTTGAGCGCCATCATGCCGGTCTCCGAACTAGAGAAGATGGCGGACATCAGCAACAGCGCGGCGAGAATGCCGAACAGAACCGACAGGGGAAGATCGTTCATCAGTTATGAAAGCTCCTTGGAACGGAAATCGGGTGATTAGGGACGGTTGAGCAGAATTTCAAGCACGAACTGGGAGCCCACATAGCCGAGCACCAGCAGGCCGAAGGCGATGAGCGTGGCGCGCACCGCCTTCTGCCCGCGCCAGCCCCGGCGCCAGTGGCCCCACAGCAGCCCGGCGTAGACCAGCCAGGCCAGCATGGAGAAGAAGGTCTTGTGCACCAGATGCTGGCCGAACAGGTCGTCCACGAACAGGGCGCCGGTGATCAGCGCCAGCGTCAGCACGACAAACCCGATGACCAGCAGGCCGTAGAGGGTGTTTTCCATCATGGCCAGCGGCGGCAGGGTGCGAAACAGGCGGGTCAGGCGCTGGCGCTTGAAGTTGCGCTCCTGCACGCTGTAGAGCACCGCCTGCGCCGCCGCCAGCCCCAGCAGGCTGTAGGCCATCACCGCAAGCAGCACGTGCACGCCATACTGGGGGGGCAGGGCGTGGGGCAGACCCATGCTGTTCTGGGCCACAAGGCCCAGCAGGGCGAAGGGCCAGACGAACAGCCCCAGCGCCTCCACGGGGCGGGCGATGGCGATCAGCAGCAGGGCGGCGCTGGCGGCCCAGCCGATGAGCGACAGGCCGATGCCGAGGCTGAACCAGGCGGCCCCGTCGTGATGGATGCCCAGCCACAGGCTGGCGCCGTGCAGCAGCGTGGCCACGCCGCTGCTCCAGCACACCTGCACGCGCTTGAAGTCGGCCGGCAGGTCGAATCGCAGCCGCATGAAGATCACGAAGAAGGCGTACAGGTAGAAGGGCGCGGCCAGCGCACCGAGGAAACCGCTGGAGATCATTCGGTGTCGGGGTAGATGCTCATGATGGCCTTATAATAGCCCAAATTCGCCAGTTTATGGAGCCGAGCATGTTTGACAGTCTGACAGATCGCCTCAACCGCGCCTTCAAGCAGGTGACCGGCCAGGGGCGCCTGACCGAAAGCAATATCAAGGACGCGCTGCGTGATGTCCGCCGTGCGCTGCTGGAGGCGGACGTCGCCCTGCCGGTGGTGAAGGATTTCATCGACCGGGTGCGCGAGCGCGCCATTGGTCAGGAGGTCAGCGGCGCCCTCAATCCGGGACAGGCGTTCATCAAGATCGTCCGCGACGAGCTGACCCGGGTCATGGGCGGCGAGGCGGAGCCGCTCAACCTCAAGACCACGCCGCCGGCGGTCATTCTCATGGCCGGCCTGCAGGGCGCGGGCAAGACCACCACCGTGGGCAAGCTGGCCAAGTGGCTCAAGGAGAACGAGAAGAAGAAGGTGATGGTGGTCTCGGCGGACGTCTATCGCCCGGCCGCCATCCGCCAGCTGGAGACGCTGGCCGAGCAGGTGGGCGTGGAGTTCTTCCCGTCCTCGCCCGATCAGGCGCCGGAGGAGATCGCCCGCGCGGCGCTGGAGGCGGCGCGCAAGAGCTTTGCCGATGTGCTCATCGTGGACACCGCCGGTCGCCTGCACATCGACGAAGCGCTGATGGCGGAGATCCAGCGTCTGCACGAGGTGCTCAACCCGGCCGAAACCCTGTTCGTGGTGGACGCCATGACCGGTCAGGACGCGGCCAACACCGCCCGGGCCTTCCATGAGGCCCTGCCGCTGACCGGTGTCATTCTCACCAAGGCGGACGGTGACGCCCGTGGCGGTGCGGCCCTGTCGATCCGAGAGATCACCGGCAAGCCCATCAAGTTCCTCGGTGTGGGCGAAAAGCTGGACGGACTGGAGCCTTTCCATCCGGACCGCATGGCCGGACGCATCCTCGGCATGGGCGATGTGCTCTCGCTCATTGAGGAGGCCGAGCGCAAGATCGACAAAAAGAAGGCCGAGAAGTTCGCCCG
>NZ_WFYD01000058.1 GCF_015490265.1 Sulfurivirga sp.
GATCAGATCACCTTCCTGTTCACCGCCAACCCCGGCCAGCCGCCCCGGCCGCTGGGCAAGGTGGCCTCCGGTGGCGAGCTGGCCCGCCTCAGCCTGGCGCTGGAAGTGGTGCTGGCCGATGTCACCGGCATCCCCACGCTCATCTTCGACGAAGTGGACACCGGCATCGGCGGCGGCGTGGCCGAACAGGTGGGCCAGCTCATGCGCCGGCTGGGTGGCAAGCGGCAGGTGATGGCCGTCACCCATCAGCCACAGGTGGCCGCCTGCGCCCACCACCACCTCAAGGTGGAAAAGACCCAACGGGCAGACAGCACCGCAACCCATGTAAAGGTGCTGGAACCCTCCGAGCGCATCGAAGAGCTGGCACGCATGCTGGGTGGCCAGCGGCTCACCGACACCACCCGCCGTCATGCCGAAGAAATGCTCCAGCTCAGTCAGACCTCATGAGCGTGCAGAACCCCGATTGCTTCCAGTGCCGCCACTTCTATGTCACCTGGGACGCCACCGCCCCGCGTGGCTGCCGCTACTTCGGCTTCAAGACCCCGCTGCTGCCGGCACAGGTGGTACGCTCCAGCTCCGGGCAGCCCTGTCAGGCCTTCGAACCCCGCCCTGCGCCGCAGAAATCCGCCCCGTCGCCGCGCGGCCAGCGCGGCGACCGTTAAAATCAGGGGAGACCCCGTCTGCAAGCGGCACTTCCGCATATGCGCCGGGACGGAAAACGTCCGCTGCATGACCCTCCGTCCCATCCCCCCCGACACGCTGAAAAGCCAACAGAAAACAGAAACACGCCCCCGCGGCCAACCCGGCGTCCTGCAAAAATGGGGGAGCCCCCCTTCTCCACCACGCAAATCCCGCAGAAGGCAAGAAATTCCTCAGAAACCCGACAAGACTCGGAGCGCGCCACGGCGCGTCAGCACAGCGTGCGGCAAAAATGGGGGAGACCCCATTCAAAGAAGACACCTTGATACACCAAATGGCCTCTGAACCGGATTTATCCGGCACTTTTCGCGCACGCTGCCGGCGGGGCAACGGCGAACCCGCCAGAATTGGGGGAGACCCCGTCTCAACGATTGTTTTCTGCCGCAGGCTCAACCAGCTCAGATGAGGCGCCGTGCACACGCTGCCAGTCGAAGGCGGGACCGGGGTCGGTCTTGCGCCCGGGCGCAATGTGGCTGTGTCCGACCACATCACGAATGGGATAGTGACGACGCAGCAGGGCCAGCACACGGTTGAGCTGGCGATACTGGTGCGCCGTGTAGGGAATGTGGTCAGCCCCCTCCAGCTCGATGCCGATGGAAAAGTCGTTGCAGCGACTGCGCCCGCGCCAGCTGGACACGCCCGCATGCCAGGCACGCCGGTCGAAAGGCACGAACTGCACCAGTTCGCCATCACGACGAATGAACAGGTGAGCCGACACCCGGAGATGGGCGATTTCAGCAAAATAGGGGTGTTCGGATGGGTCGAGCCGGTTGGTGAACAGCTGTTCCACATGAGGCCCGCCAAAGGCGTTCGGCGGCAGGCTGATGCCATGGATCACCACCAGCTCGATGGGCGTATCCGGCGGACGGTCGTCCTGATTTGGGCTTTCCACCCGCCGCACGCCGGTCAGCCAGTGCCCCTTGATGGACAGCGCTTTCGCCCCCACCCTATAATCGCCCCATGCAGTTGAAACCTGAAGACATCCACCCCATTGTACAGCTGGCGCTGGCCGAGGACATCGGCTCCGGTGACGTCAGCGGCGAGATCATTCCCGCCGACCGGCAGGCACGCGCCCGGGTCATCGCCCGGGAACCCGCCATCATCTGCGGGCGCCCCTGGTTTGATGCGGTGTTCGCCCAGCTTGACGACGCCGTCCGCTGCCACTGGCAGGTGCGCGAGGGTGAGCAGGTCGCGCCGGAACAGCTGATCGTGACCCTTGAAGGCCCGGCCCGTGCCCTGCTGGCCGGCGAGCGCACGGCGCTGAACTTTCTGCAGACACTCTCCGGCACCGCCACCGTCACGCATCGCTACGTGCAGGCACTGGGTGACAGCCCCACCCGCCTGCTGGACACGCGCAAGACCCTGCCCGGCCTGCGTCGGGCGCAGAAATACGCCGTGGCCTGCGGCGGCGGGCGCAACCACCGCATCGGCCTGTTCGACATGGTAATGCTCAAAGAAAACCACATCGCCGCCGTCGGTGGTATCGGTCCGGCAGTGGCACGGGCACGAAATCTGCACCCGCGGCTGAAGATCGAAGTGGAAACCGAGACCCTGCAGGAGGTGCGAGAAGCGCTGGAGGCAGGCGCGGACATCATCATGCTGGACAACTTTCCACCGGCGCTGGCGCGGGAGGCCATTGCCCTCATCGACGGGCGGGCCCAGGTGGAGCTGTCCGGCAATGTGACGCTGGAGACCCTGCCGGAACTGGCCCGACTGGGCGCGGATTTCATCTCCACCGGCGCCATTACCAAACATGTGCATGCCGTGGATCTGTCCATGAGGATCGAACATGCATAGCCCCATCGTGCAGATTGCCGCCCTGCTGGGCATCAGCCTGCTGTTCGTGGCCTTCGCCCAGCGACTGCGGCTGCCACCCATTCTCGCCTACATCTTCGTAGGCATGCTGCTGGGCCCCTACGGACTCGGCTGGGTGGCGTCCGAATCGCAGATCCGCTTCATCGCCGAGGTGGGCATCGTCTTTCTGCTGTTCTCCATCGGACTGGAATTCTCCCTGCCGCAGATGATCTCCATGCGCCGGCAGGTCTTCGGGCTGGGTGCGTTGCAGGTGGCCATCACCACGCTGGTGTTCTTCGCACTGGCCACCTGGGCACTGCATCTGGGCCACAGCGTCGCCTTCGTCATCGCCAGCGCGCTGGCGCTCTCCTCCACCGCCATCGTCATCAAACAGCTGGCCGATCAGGGCGAGCTGCACTCCCGCCACGGGAAAGCGGCGCTGGGCATCCTCATCTTTCAGGACCTGATGGCCATTCCGCTGCTGATCATCGTGCCGGCGCTGGGCCAGTCCAGCGGAGAAGATGCACTGGCCGCCACGCTCACCACCGCCCTGCTCAAGGGACTCGGCGTGGTCGCCATCCTGCTGCTGATCGGCCGCTATCTGCTGCGCCCCTTCTTCCGCGAGGTGGCCCGCAGCCGTTCGGAAGAGCTGTTCACCCTGGCGGTGCTCACCGTGGCGCTCTCTGCCGCCGCACTGGCCGAAGGCGCCGGCATCAACATGACCCTCGGCGCCTTCGTGGCCGGCATGATGCTGGGCGAGACCGAATACCGCCATCAGATCGAATCGGACATCCGCCCCTTTCGGGACGTGCTGCTGGGACTGTTCTTCATTACCGTCGGCATGTGGCTCTCGCCTCAGTTCCTGGGCGAGCATCTGGGCACCCTGCTCTCACTGGCACTGCTGATCGTGGTCATCAAGGCGCTTGTGGTGCTGGGCATCGTCTGGGTCATGGGCAAGCCGCCGGGCGTGGCCGTGCGCAGCGCCATGAGCCTTGCGCAGGTGGGCGAGTTCGGTCTGGTGCTGCTGACACTGGCCGCCGGTTTCAATCTCATCGACACCCAGCTGATGCAGATGGTCATGACCGCCGCCGTGCTCACCATGCTGCTGGCCCCCATCCTCATCAAATACAACGGTGTAGTGGCCAAGCGACTGAGCCAGCGCTACAAGACCCAGCAGCAGCAGGAAGAAGATGCGCTGCGGGAAGAGACCGCCCACATGAAGGGACACATCATCCTGTGCGGCTTCGGCCGTGTGGGCCAGATGGCGGCGCACTTTCTCAGGGAAGTGCACGAACCCTACATCGCGCTGGACATGGACATCAGCCGCGTGCATCACGCCAAGGAGGCCGGCGAGCCGGTGTTCTATGGTAACAGTGCCCGTCAGACCATTCTGCAGGCAGCAGGCATCGAACGGGCGCGGCTGGTGACCATCACTTACGGCGATGACGAGATGGCCATCAAGACCCTGCAGACGGTCCGCCACCTGCGCCCGGACATTCCGGTGCTGGTGCGCGTGCGTGACGACCGCCACTACGAGGCCTTCAAGGCCGCCGGCGCCACGGACGTCATCTCCGACACCTTCGAAGCCAGCCTGCTGCTCAGCGCCGAAGTGCTGCTCAATCTGGGTCACCCGGAAAACGAAGTGCTCGCCGCGCTGGAAGAAGCCCGTCGCAAACGTGAAGATGTACTCGATGGCTTCTACGAAGGTTCAACCGGCTATCGCCGCCTCAAGGACCAGGGTATCCGCAAGATCACCCTGGCCGTGCCGCTCAATGCCGACAGCTACGCCACCAACCGGCGCATCGAGGAGCTGGGTCTGGATGACTTCAACGTAAAGGTGCAGGCGGTCAAACGCGGCCACATCCGCGGCGAGAATCCGGACAAGGCCACCCGCCTGCGGGACGAAGACGTGGTGGTGCTGGTAGGCGAACCGGAAAATCTGGAACGGGCCGAACACTATCTCCAGAGCGGTCAGGACTGAGCTGGCGCCGGCGCACCCAAGCGCGGGCAGACGATCACGAAGGCCCAGCGGTTGTCGTCCAGCTGCTCCACATCCAGGCGGGCGCGGCACGCCTTGTGAAAATTCTGCCGGGCGATGTAGAGCCCCAGCCCCATGCCGCTCCTGCTGGTGGTCCAGAAGGGCTCGAACATGCGCGCCCGCTCCATCTCGCTCAACCGCCCTGTCAGAGCATCGGAGGTCAGCCGCAGAATCACCTTCTGCGGGGTGGTTTCGATCAGGGCGCGCACATGCCGCGTGCCCGGATGGTGCTTGAAGTTCTCCATCACATTGCGCAGGCCATGCTGAAAGGTGACGCTCTCCACATACACCTCCGCATCACCCTCCACCTCCACCGGGAGATCCAGCGCGCGCGCCTCCATCTTCACAAGATGTCCCAGCGACACCTCCTCCACTGCGCTCCAGTCATCGGCACTCTGCTTGCCCAGATGCTGCAGAATGCGGCCAGCCCGCTCCTCAAGATCCGGCAGCACCTTCTTCAGCCGTTCCAGCAACGCGTGACTGCAATCGGGCGTGTCGCAACGGCGCATCTGTCCGCTCAACAGATGCATGAACTGCGCCAGATTCTTCAGGTCATGCTTGTAGAACAGTTCATAGCGCTTGAGCTGCTGTTCGGAAAAGTGAATCTGCGCCAGACGTCCATTCACCTGGGCCGCAAGAACCTCCAACCAGAGACGCGCCAGGATGTCATAAAGTTCGGCCTGTTCGCCACGCAGGCCTCGTCGCGGACAGATTACTGCCCGCAGCACGATCTCCTGCCCTTCGATAGCGTGAGACTCGCACCGGCTCTGATCCACCCGCTGTTTTGCCTCATCGGTGAAATTGAGAGACTGCCCGAACCACTGCAGCTCCACCATCACCCGCGCTGCACCCGCCTGACGCAACAACGGCAGGCTGGCAGGAATGAATTTCAAGGGATCGCCATGATGTTCATGGACCAGGGCAAGCAGTTTCTGCACCAGTGCACCCACCTGCCGGGCACGGGCGCGTACATAGAAGGCCGCGGCCATCAGGATGATGCCTATCAGCACCATCAGGGCCGACAGCCACAGGATCCATTCTGAACTCAGAGCTTTCATGAAGAGGTGTCAGCGCGCTCCGGTCGCCGAATGCCGTATTTCTTGAGCAGGTAATAGACGTTTTCCCGGTTCATGTTGAGCGCCCGGGCCGTTTCATGGATATTGAAGCCCGTCTCCTCCAGCACCTGCCGCAAAAGCTGCTCCTCGGCCATGTTTCGCGCCGGCTTCACCCCCTGCCCCAGCGGCAGGGTCAGCGTCACCTTCTGCGTCTGCTCCTCCTGCCGCAAACGGCGCTCATTGTCCAGAAAGAGTCCGGCGCGCTCCACAGCCTGAAGCAGCGCATTCTCCTTAACCGGCTTGGACAGGTAGTCGAAGGCACCCGCCTTGACGGCCCGGTAGGCACTGCGCTCCGGATCCTGCCCGGTCAGCACGATGCACTTGAGGTCGCGGGGATGGCGCTGCAGCCATTCCAGCACCCTGAGGCCTTCCTGTATATCATGCTCATGGGGCGGCATGCCCATATCCAGGAGCAGAATGTCGAAGGCGCCCTTTTCCAGCGCCGATATGGTCGCCTCGGCATCGTCCGCCTGAGCCACACGGTAGCCTTCCATTTCAAGCGTCATGGCGAGCATCTCGCGCAGAGCGCCATCATCATCGGCCAGCAGAATGCGTCGGGTGCTCATGAATCGACAATACCCTTCTATCTCTTCAAGAGAGAAATGATACTTAACAGTAAAAAAGTTTTACTCTTTTTTTTATCAGCAGCATGCCGATAATAGCCATCGACAGGGCAGAGATGTCCATAAAACCCGACCCATCATGACAAACAAGGAGGATCGTCATGAACGCCAAACTCCATAAGCAACAGGGTTTCACCCTGGTGGAAATCGCCATCGTTCTGGTCATCATCGGCCTGCTGCTGGGCGCCGTGTTCAAGGGCCAGGAGCTGATCGGCCAGGCCAAGGTCAAGAACGCTCAGAAGCAGTTCGATGAAATTCGCGCGGCCTACTACACCTACCTGGACAAGAAAAACACCGTTGCCGGTGACGATGGTACCAACGGTGGTACGGCCAACGACGGTATCGTTGACTCCAACAACTCTTTCTGGAACAACCTGCAGACCGAAAACCTGGTCAATGGCACAGGTGGTACGGCCCCCAACAACCCCTATGGTATCGCACTGATTGTAGCAGGCAACACAGCCAACTATCTGTGCTCCAAGATGCCCGAAAAAGCAGCTGAGCAGATTGACATCAAAGCCGACGATGGCAATGCCACCACTGGCAGCTTCATCTGGACAGGTACTACTCAGCCTGCACTGGGTACAGATCCGACCACTCAGACAGCTGCCTACGCCAACCCCGCCACTGACACTCTGGGATGGCTGTGCACCAAGTTCTGATCATATATAATCGGAACGCTTTGTCAGAAACCCCGCCCCTGCGCGGGGTTTTTTCATGCCCTTTGGTTTTCGGCGAACATGGACTCTGCAATGCAAAACCGGTCATGCCAGGAAGGCTTCACCCTCATCGAACTGACCATGGCACTAGTCATTATCGGCCTTCTCATCGGTGGCGTTCTGAAGGGCTTTCAGCTGATCGAACAGGCTCGGGCCAAGCAGGTCGTGCGCACACTGGATCTGATTCAGGCCGCCGCGCTGACCTATCTGGACAAATACGGCGCCCTGCCCGGGGATGATGGCGACAGCCACAATGGCGCCATCACACCTGTCACCGGATCGCCCAATGATGGCCAGATCGACAGTGCGGACGACTTCTGGCGTCAGCTGCATGAGGCGGGCATTGTCGAAGGATCGGGGACCGCACCCATGAAGACACCTTGGGGGACACCCTATACCGCCGCCTACAATGCCGCGGGCTTGGCCAATAACGCCGTGTGTGTCCTGCTACCTGCAGAAGTAGCCCAGCAGATCGACACCCGCTATGATGATGGCAACGGTCAGAGCGGCAGTTTTCTGTTTGCAGCAAACCAGTCCGACAACACCCCGGCAACCACTGCCTCATCCATTCCCGCAACCGGTAAGGGCTGGCTGTGCACCAGCGAGATCAACAAGTCGCTGGTGGGCGGCTGAATTTCCATCCCTTCAACAAAAACGCCCCGCAATGCGGGGCGTTTCATTTCAGCTGAAAAATACTGTCAGTGGCCCCCTCGGTGCGGCGCCCAGTCCTTCAGCACATACTCCGTGCCGCAGTAAGGGCACTTGGCCCTGCCGGTCTTCTCGATAGGCAGGAACACACGTGGATGCCCTCCGAATGACTCCGCCTGGCTGATGGGACTGTGTTCATTGGGGCAGTAAAGCGGCAGATCGTCGTAGGTCACTTCAATTGTAACGGGCTTGTTGCTCATGGCTTGCTCCTGATTCATGCGTCAACCGGCGCCAGCCAGTGGCGGTATTTCTCCACCCGGCCATGCACCACATCAAAATACAGCTGCTGCAGCTTTTCGGTCACAGGGCCACGCCGCCCTTCACCGATGGGCCGGTCATCCAGTTCACGGATGGGTGTCACCTCGGCCGCCGTGCCGGTGAAGAACGCTTCATCGGCGATATAGACCTCATCACGGGTAATGCGCTTCTCCTTCACCTCATAGCCGATATCGGCTGCCAGCTGCATCACGGTGCGTCGGGTGATGCCGTCCAGACAGGAGGTCAGCTCCGGCGTGTAGATGACCCCCTCCTTGACCATGAAGAAGTTCTCCCCACTGCCCTCGGCCACATAGCCTTCCGGATCCAGCAGCAGCGCCTCGTCACAGCCGTGGCTGATGGCCTCCTGCAGCGCCAGCATGGAATTGATGTAATGGCCGTTGGCCTTGGCGCGGGTCATGGAGATGTTCACATGATGCCGGGTGAAACTGGAAGTGGCCACGCGAATGCCACGGGCCAGATTCTCCTCACCCATGTAGGCGCCCCACTCCCATGCGGCCACCATCACATGCACCCTGAGGTTGTCGGCCCGAAGGCCCATGCCTTCCGCGCCATAGAACACCATGGGACGAATATAGGCGGACTTCAGGCCGTTTTCACGCACCACGGCCTTCTGAGCATCGTTAAGAGCCGCCTTGTCCCACGGCATGGGCATGCGCATGATCCTGGCGGAGTTGAACAGGCGGTCAGTGTGCGCTTCCAGCTGGAAAATAGCGGTGCCGATTTCGCTGTCATAGGCGCGCACACCCTCGAACACGCCCATGCCGTAATGCAGGGTGTGTGTCAGCACATGCACCCTTGCCTCACGCCAGGGCACCATCTCACCATCCAGCCAGATCCAGCCGTCACGGTCCGCCATTGAAGCCATCTTCTCTCACCTGTGTGTCAAACCAAAACTTCGCTATTTTACCGCCTTTGCCCACCTGCCGGGCAAGGGACCTGCCGCACGGAATGTGGTAGAATTTTTTGAAAGATGAAAAAAGCGAACCGACTTCACTTCCCTGTGCGCCTGCACCTTGCCGGCATCCTGTTTCTGCTACTGGTTTCCGGATGTGAACAGGCCCCCTCTCACCCTGCGCTAAGCGAGCGCATGGCGGAACAGCACAACCGTTTCAACGATTTCATGCGCGGGCTGACCGAAGCCAGCAGCCAGCCGGTGCAACCACTGCCGGAAACCGTGCCGTTCGACAAACCGGCAGCACAGCTTGGCAAGGAACTCTATTTCGCCCCACAGCTTTCCGCCAACGGGACCGTCTCTTGCGCCACCTGCCACATCATCCAGCAGGGCGGAGACGACAACCGCCCGGTATCCATCGGTATTCATGGCCGCAAGGGTGAGCTCAATGCCCCGACAGTCCTCAACAGCGGCTTCAACCTGGCGCAGTTCTGGGATGGCCGCGCCGCCACCCTTGAAGAGCAGGCGCTGCACCCTCTGGTCACCCCCCACGAAATGGGCAACCAGTCAGTGCAGGTGGTGGCAGACAGGCTCAATGCAGACAGCAAGTGGCGCCAGAAGTTCATACAGACCTTTGGCGAACCTGCCAGCCCGCAGGCCATTGCCTACGCCATCGCCGAATATGAGCGCACGCTCATCACACCGGGCAGCCGCTTCGACCGCTACCTTCTGGGAGACCATGACGCCCTCACACCACAGGAGCGCCGTGGCTGGAAGCTGTTCCAGTCCTACGGCTGCATCGGCTGCCATCAAGGCATCAACCTGGGCGGCAGCATGTTCCAGAAAGCAGGCATCTACCATCCGCTAGGTGTCCGCGAAAGCCGCTGGCTGGGCCGCTACAACGTCACGCACAGGGAGGAGGACCGCCATGTGTTCAAGGTGCCCACCCTGCGCAACGTGGCCGAGACGGCCCCCTACTTCCACGACGGCAGCGTGCCGACACTGGAAAAGGCTGTCACGCTCATGATCGAAGCCCAGCTGGGCAAACAGCCAAGGGCACAGGTCGTGGCGGACATCACCGCCTTTCTGAAAACCCTGAGCGCACCACCGAAGGATCTGCTGCATGGACACTGACTCCCGCTTTCCCAAGCGAATCGATGCGTTCATGCACAGGTATGGCCTGTGGCTGATTACAGGTCTGGGCATCATTCTGACCGTGGCTTGGCTCGGCCTGCGTCCCTCCCTGCTGCAATATGCGCCCGCACTGACCGCTCACGTGAACAGCCTGAGGCAGGATCTGACCGCGCTTGAAGTGGAAAGAAGCCGCCTTGAACGGTTCAATCTGGTACGACCGGACAAGGTGCAGTGGCTTGCGCGGGACATGCGCCTTCACATCCGGCAGTTCCAAGAGAAAACTCGACAGGCCGGGCTTGTCGATGTTTCACAAACACTGCATGCGCTTCAGGCCCGCCTGCAGCACCTGCTGCATACCTTCGACGGCGCACTGCGGGAACATGCCATCGTGGTGGACAGCTACAACACCCTGCCTGTGCTGGGAGAAAGCTGTGAGCTGGATTTGCGCAAAGGCGCCTCCCCCCCTGCCACTCTTCACCCCCATGACATCTATACCGCCCTGCTGCTGCTGCCACTGCGCAGAGCCCTCACGGAACAGGAAATCCAGGCGGTAACTACTTCTGTCAACAGAGCCCGAACGATCCTGCCGTCAGACAGTCAGGCCTGCGGCCGCTTTATTGAGCACGCCCGGACATTCATTCGACATTTTGCCCGGCTGCATCAGCAGTTGAACAGACTCAATCTGGACTCGGCACGGCAGCTGATCAGCCGTCTGGATACACAGCTGCAGCACCATATCGCAGTGGCCCAGCAGCGCCAGCGCACGCTCTCGGTCACACTGGCCGGACTGGGTGGAGTCATGGCACTGCTCATCTTCATCATGATGGCCCTGCTCAAACGCACCGTGACCACCCTGCGCCAACAGAAACAGGAACTCACGCGTACCTCGCGGCTCTACCACGCCCTGAGCGACATCAACGAAATCATCGTGACGGAGAAGAATGAGCGTACTCTGCTGCAGCGGGCACTGGAGATTCTGGTCAATGACCTGCAGATACCCGGCGGGGTGGTCACCTGCTGCCCGGATGCCAACAACATCCTCACCACGGTGGCAGTCCACACCCAGTCTCAGGAAGCCCGTCAGCTGCTGGAACAGTTCAAATTCGACATCTCGCCCGGCACTGGCAATGCCACCGCCACCATGCTGCCCGCATGGGAGTCACAGGACATCCAGATCTTCCGAGATCTGAATACCCACCCCCGCTTTGCCCGATGGCACAGTCTGCTGCGTCGGTTCAGCATCCGCCATGTGATCACCCTGCCCCTTGTGGACAGCGATGGCAACAGCCGTTATCTGATTACCCTGTATATGAGCACGGACGAGTATGCCGGCACCGCCACCCTTCAACTGTTGCGCGAAGTGCGGGAAGATCTGGAACTGGCCCTGCACCGCCTGCATCTGCTCCAAAAGGAGCGTCAACAGGCCGCACTGCTACGGCTGGCCGAAGTGGCTTTCAATGCTCACGAAGGCATCGTCATTGCCAATGAAGAAGGTCGCATAGAGCGTGCCAATGATACGCTTCTCCAGTGGTGCGGACTGGACCCGGAGCACATGGCCGACCAGACACTTTCGGCACTGTTCGTGGAACAGTCCGTCATCCAGCGCGTAATGCAGGAGCTCCCCCACAGCGGCTACTGGCAGGGCGAGCTCTCTCTGCGTCATGTGGACGGCACCCCCCTTCCCACCCTGACCACCCTGACCTGGGTGCCACCGTCACAAGAGACCGACAGAACCGGCCATTTCATCGCCCACTGTCTCAACCTGAGCCGGCAGCGCCAGCTGGAGCATGAGCTGCGCAGCATCCAGCAGCGAGATCCCGTCACCGGCCTGCCCAATCACAAGGCGCTGATCGATCAGCTCAGCACCATCATGGAACAGATCATGCCGCATGGAGAATGCGGCATCATCAGCATCATCAACATCCGCGGCTTCAAGTCCATCAATACCGCCCTCGGCCACCAGGGGGGTGACACCCTGTTGCGCCAGCTGGCCGAAAGACTGCGCGAGCGCCCTGCTTTTCCCCACCTGACCGCCCGCAGCAGCAACGACGAGTTCCTGCTGGTGCCCATCCACTTCTTCAGTTCACCAGACGCGGCACGCCAGTGGTGGGAACGCAAGTATGCCGAGCTGCTCGGCACGCTGTCCGAACCTTACGACATCAATGGTCAGCCGGTGCAGGTGGAATACTATGCCAGTGCCATGCTGTTCGACCACGACCTGCCGGCAGAGCGCATCGTGGATGAGATCGAAACCGGCATCCAGCTGGCGCGCCAGCATGGCCAGGGCGTCACTCAGCTCTATTTCCACACGCCGGACCAGACCAGCGACAGCCGTCAGGGGCAGGACATCACCCTGCGACACCAGCTGGAACAGGCGCTGGAGCGGGGCGAACTGGTGCTGTTCCACCAACCCGTGCATAACACGCTTGAGCGACGCTTTACCCTCACCGAAGCCCTGATCCGCTGGCGACGCGATGGCAAGCTGGTTCCGCCCGGCGCCTTCATTCCCGTGCTGGAGCGCTACCCGCAGCTGATGACCCGCGTCGGCCGCTGGGTGCTGCGTCAGGGCATTGCCGATGCCGCCCGACTCAATCGAACACTGTCCCATCCCGTGTCGGTGTCGGTCAATCTCTCCGCCGTCCAGTTCAACGACACCGACCTGATCGCCATCCTGAAAGAGACGCTCACCCGACATAAGTTGCCGCCGGCACAGTTGACACTGGAAATCACGGAAAGCGCGCTGATGGCCGATCTCGGTCGCACCCGTGCCCTGCTGGACGCTCTGCGGGAGCTGGGCGTGCACGTGGCCATTGACGACTTCGGAACAGGCTACGCTTCTCTGCAGTATCTCCAGCTGTTCCAGCCGGACAAACTCAAGCTGGACAAGAGTTTCATCGACCCCATCGACCCGCAGGACCGCCGCACGCTGGCCATTCCGGAGGCCACGGTCGCCATGGCTCACGCCCTGGGTGCCAAGGTGGTGGCCGAAGGCGTGGAGACAGCCGAACAGGCTGCTGCCCTGAGTGCCATCGGCTGCGAACTGCTGCAGGGCTATCATTTCGCCCGCCCCATGCCGCTTGACGCGCTGCTCGACTTCCTCAAGCAGTCGGAAACGCAATAAGCGCTTGATTTTCATGACTACGGCACTAAAATGTCCCGCTCTCGGCAACCTGTGGGTTGCCTTTTTATTTTGGGACAGCGAATCATGAACGCACTGATGAACACCTACGCCCGCCTGCCGGTCGCCTTCGTGCGCGGTGAAGGGGCGCAACTGTTCGACGCCGAGGGTCGAGTCTGGCTGGACGCCCTGAGCGGCATCGCCGTCTGCAACCTCGGCCACGCCCACCCCGTGCTGCGGGAGGCCCTGTGCGACCAGGCCGGCACACTGTGGCACACCTCCAATCTCTACCGGATTCCGCTGCAGGAGCAGCTGGGCGAGCGCCTGTGCCAGCTGAGCGGCATGGAACGCGCTTTCTTCTGCAACTCCGGCGCAGAAGCCAACGAGACCGCCATCAAGCTGGCGCGTCGCTGGGGCCATCAGCGCGGCATTGATACGCCCACCATTGTGGTGATGGAAAACAGCTTCCACGGCCGCACCCTGGCCGCCCTCTCCGCCACCGGGAATCCCAAGGCGCAGGCAGGCTTCGAACCGCTGGTCGAAGGCTTCATTCGCGTGCCTTATGACAACCTGGAGGCTATCGATGCCCTGAGCAGCAACCCCAATATCGTGGCCGTGCTGGTGGAGCCGGTGCAGGGTGAAGGCGGCGTGCACATCCCCGCCCCCGACTACCTGCCCGGCCTGCGCCGCCTGTGTGATGACAACGGCTGGCTGTTGATGGTCGATGAGGTGCAGACCGGCATGGGGCGCACCGGGCGGCTGTTCGCCTTTCAGCACGCCGACATTCAGCCGGATGTCATGACGCTGGCCAAAGCGCTGGGCAATGGCATGCCCATCGGCGCCTGTCTGGCACAGGGCGAGGCGGCCGAGGTGCTGGTGCCCGGCAGTCACGGCACCACCTTCGGCGGCAACCCGCTCGCCTGCCGGGTCGGGCTGGCGGTGGTGGAAGAAATGGTCAGCCAGAACTGGCCACGCCGCGTGGCAGAAATGGGTGAGCGCCTGCTGGACGCCTTCCATGACCGTCTGGGCGGCCATCCTGCCGTGCGCGACATCCGCGGGCGGGGCCTGATGATTGGCATCGAACTGGATCGCCCCTGTGGTGAGCTGGTGGGCCGGGCGCTGGAGGAAAAGCGCCTGCTGATCAACGTCACCCGCGACACGGTGGTGCGCCTGCTGCCGCCGTTTGTCATGACCGAATCCCAACAGCAGCAGACGGTGGATGCCGTCTGTGACCTGATCGAGAGTTTTACCGCATGAGCATTCGACACTTTCTCACCCTGAAGGACTGCACACCGGAAGAGCTGCAGCAGATTCTGCAGCGGGGCATCGCCCTCAAGCAGGAGCTGAAGGAAAAGGGCCATCACGGCGATCCGCTGAAAAACCGCTCACTGGCCATGATCTTCGAGAAGGCCAGCACGCGCACGCGCCTGTCCTTCGAGATCGCCATGACCCAGCTGGGGGGACACGCCCTGTTCCTCTCCCCGCGCGACACCCAGCTGGGCCGGGGCGAACCCATTGAGGACAGTGCCCGCGTCATGTCCCGCATGGCTGACGCCATCATGATCCGCACCTTCGGCCACGACGTGGTGGAAACCTTTGCCCGCTACAGTGAGGCGCCGGTGATCAACGCGCTGACGGACGACTTCCACCCCTGTCAGCTGCTGGCGGACATGCAGACCTGGTATGAGCATCGTGGCCCCATGCAGGGCAAGACCGTCGCCTGGATCGGCGATGGCAACAACATGTGCCACAGCTACATCAACGCTGCCATGCAGTACGACTTCCAGCTGCACATCGCCTGTCCGGAAGGCTTCGAGCCCCGTGCCGATCTGCTGGAACAGGCGGGCGACCGGGTCACCCTGATGCGGGATGCGAAAGCCGCCGCCCAAGGCGCCGATCTTGTGGTCACGGATGTCTGGGCCAGCATGGGTCAGGAGGACGAGCAGGCCGCGCGCATGGAGAAGTTCATGCCCTTCCAGGTCAATGCCGAAGTCATGGCCCGGGCAAAGCCGGATGCGCTGTTCATGCACTGCCTGCCGGCCCACCGGGGCGAAGAAGTCACCGCAGAGGTAATCGACGGCCCGCAGTCGGTCGTCTGGGATGAGGCGGAAAACCGCCTGCACGCCCAGAAAGCGCTATTACTGTTTCTGCTCGGAAAATAAAATCCTCGCCCACAAAAAAGCCCCGCGGTTGCGGGGCTTTTTCTTGCCGCAAAGTGATTGCCGATCAGGCCAGACCGAGGCCCAGCTTCAGCTGACGCTCGTCGGCGTTCATCAGATATTCAATGCGCTTTTCCAGCGGCGGATGGCTGGCGAACAGCGCCATCAGCTTCTCGCCGGCGGACTCGTTGATGCCGAAGGCTGCCAGCTGCTCCGGCAGGTGAGCCGGCTCGTGGATGGTCATCAGGCGCCTGAGCGCGGCGATCATCTTGTCTCGACCGGCCAGATAGGCGCCACCGGCATCGGCGCGGAATTCGCGCTTGCGGCTGTACCACATGACGATGGTGCTGGCCAGAATGCCGAACAGAATTTCGAAGATGAAGCTGGCGATGTAGAAGCCGATGCCCGGCGCGTCATCCTCATTGCGGAAGATCACACGGTCTACAAAGTAGCCGGCAATGCGCGCGAAGAAGATGACGAAGGTGTTGACCACGCCCTGCAGCAGCGCCATGGTGATCATGTCGCCATTGGCGATGTGGGCCACCTCGTGGGCCAGCACCGCCTCCACTTCCTCCTGCGTCATGTTCTCCAGCAGGCCGGAGGAGACGGCCACCAGCGCGTTGTTGCGGTTCCAGCCGGTGGCGAAGGCGTTGGGCGCCGGGTCAGGATAGATGGCCACGTCCGGATGGCCGATGCCCGCCTTGTCGGCCAGACGGTGCACGGTCTGCACCAGCCAGGCCTCGGCCTGGGAACGGGGATGCTGCGGGTCGATCACCTGCGCGCCGGTCATCTGCAGCGCCATCCACTTGGACAGGAACAGCGACACCAGCGAGCCGGCAAAGCCGAACACGGCGGCGAATACCAGCAGGTTGCCCAGATCCAGACCATACTGACCCACATAGCCGGACACGCCCAGCAGGCTGAGCGTGATGGAGGCCACCGCGATGACCGCGATGTTGGTCAGCACGAAAAGAAAGATGCCCTTGAGACTCATGTCTGCATCACTCCCTATTTATGATTCGTGATGATTAATATAAGCGCATTTTATGGCGAATCAACCCTTTTGTGCAAAAATTGCCCGAGCCCTTCTCACCGGAGACACACCATGCTGACACGCACCCTGCTGACCCTCATCCTGCTGATAACCCTGCTCCCCGCTCTGGCCGATGACTGGGTGAAGCGGCAACAACAGCAAGCGCAACAGGGCCAGGTTGATGCCATGCTGGCGCTGGCGGTGGCGTGGCAGCACGGCCTGCACGGGCTGGCCATCAATCCCGCCGAAGCACGCGCCTGGCTGGAAAAGGCGCGTCAGGCCGGCAGCGAAACGGCAAACCTGCTGCTGTCACAGCTGGAGACGTCCGCCACCCCGCGTCAACCGGCCGCCCCGGCAGAAACCACAACGGAGGATGCGGGGCCGACGGTGGTGGAGCCTTCCCTCCAGCTGGCCACCACCATGACCTCGCTGGTGGACGTGAGCGATGACATCGACACCCGTCAGAACGTGCGCCAGCTGCTGGGACATGAGTTCGGCCTCTATCCCTACAAGGCCAACTACTTCCTCCCCTGGACGCTGGACACCCGCGTCCGCCCCGGCCGCAGCGACAAGGAGGCCAAGTTCCAGATCAGCCTGATGAAGCCGCTGCTCTACAACGCCCTCGGTCTGAAAGAGACTTGGCTGGTGGGCTACACCCAGCAGTCCCACTGGCAGATCTACAGCGCTTCCGCCCCCTTTCGCGAGACCAACTACGAGCCGGAGGCGTTCGTGGTCATGCCATTCAAATGGGGCGACTTCCCGCTGCGCGGCATCAAACTGGCCATCAACCATCAATCCAATGGCCGGGGCGGCGCCTTTTCCCGCTCATGGAACCGCCTCTATGCCAGCGGCCTGTTCCAGTGGCATGACTTGCTGTTTACCCTGCGCGCCTGGTACCGCATTCCGGAGCCCAGCCGCAGCGACGACAATCCGGACATCACTCACTATCTGGGCTATGGCGACCTGCATGTGGCCTGGCCCATCGGCCGACATCTGCTCAGCGCCACCGTGCGCAACAACCTGGACTGGAACGACAACCGCGGCGCTGTGCAGCTGGACTGGTCCTTCCCCATCAAGGCATTCCACAGCACCTTCGGCTATGTACAGCTGTTCTCCGGCTATGGCGAGAGCCTGATCGACTACAACCGGGAAATCACCAAGATCGGTGTCGGGCTGATGTGGAGCCGCTGACAGACGGGGTCTCCCCCGATTTTGCCCGCTGCCCGTCCAGCCCGCCGCCACACGCCACGCTCTGAACGGCAAAAAGCCCCGTTCTGACGGGGTCTCCCCCATTTTTACGGGGCGTCAACGCAGCACACCGGCAAAACGGTTGAAAAAAACCGTCACAGAGGCCATTTCTGCGCCATTTTTCGGCTCTTCGGCAGCCGGCCGAATGGCGAGTCGGCAAAATTGGGGGAGACCCCATCTCCACAACGAAAAAAGCGGGCCGAAGCCCGCTGCTTTTCATATCACCAACCGGCCCTGTCAGCCGTCGAGCTTCTTGCGCAGCAGCTCGTTGACCTGCTTGGGGTTGGCCTTGCCCTGAGTGGCCTTCATCACCTGTCCGACGAAGAAGCCGAACAGCTTGTCCTTGCCGCCACGGTACTGCTCCACCTGCTGCGGGTTGGCGGCGATCACCTCGTCGATGATGGCCTCGATGGCGGAGGCATCGGTGATCTGCTTGAGCCCCTTCGCCTCGATGATCTCGTCGGCGCGGCCCTCGCCGCTCCACATGGCCTCGAACACCTCCTTGGCGATCTTGCCGGAGATGGTGCTGTCCACGATGCGTGTCAGCAGCTCGCCCAGCATGACCGCGTCGATGGGCGACTCATCGAGGCGCAGGTTTTCCTTGTTGAGCGCGCCCAGCAGCTCCACCATCACCCAGTTGGCGCACAGCTTGGGCTCGCCGCCGACGGTCTGCACCACCTTTTCATAGTAGTCGGCCAGCGCACGGGAGGCGGTGAGCACGCCGGCGTCATAGGCCGGCAGGCCGTACTGCTCCATGAAGCGGGCACGCTTGGCATCCGGCAGTTCCGGCAGGGTGGCGGCCACACGCTCGATCATCTCGGGCGTGATCTCCAGCGGCAGCAGGTCCGGGTCGGGGAAGTAACGGTAGTCGTTGGCCTCCTCCTTCTCGCGCATGGAGCGGGTCTCGTCCTTCACCGAGTCATACAGGCGCGTTTCCTGCACGATGGTGCCGCCGGACTCCAGAATGTCGATGTGGCGCTCGATTTCATACTCCAGCGCCTTTTCCAGGAACTTGAAGGAGTTGATGTTCTTCAGCTCCGTGCGGGTGCCGAAGGGGGTGCCGGGCCGGTGCACGGAAACGTTGGCGTCCACACGGAAGGAGCCTTCCTGCATGTTGCCGTCGCAGATCTCCAGATACTGCACCAGCTCGTGAATCTTCTTCGCATAGGCGATGGCCTCGGCCACGGAGCGCATGTCCGGCTCGGAGACGATTTCCAGCAGCGGCGTGCCGGCGCGGTTGAGGTCAATGCCGGTCATGCCGGCGAAATCCTCGTGCAGGGACTTGCCCGCGTCCTCTTCCAGATGGGCGCGGGTCACACCGATGGTCTTGGTCTGCCCGTCCACTTCGATCTCGACACGTCCCTTGCCCACCACCGGCAGCTCATACTGGGAGATCTGATAGCCCTTGGGCAGGTCCGGGTAGAAATAGTGCTTGCGGGCGAACACGCTGCGCGGGGCGATCTCGGCGTCAATGGCCAGCCCGAACTTGATGGCCATGTTGACCGCCTCGGCATTGAGCACCGGCAGCACCCCCGGCAGGGCGATGTCCACCGCGCACGCCTGCGTGTTGGGCAGCGCGCCGAAAGCGGTGGAGGCGCCGGAGAAGATTTTCGATCTGGTGGCCAGCTGTGCGTGAATTTCCAGGCCGATGACAACTTCCCAACTCATATTCCGTTCTCCTTACTTGGCCAGTTCCGGGGTCTGGCGATGCCAGTCGGTCACCTGCTGGAAGCGGTGCGCCACATTGAGCAGCTTCGCCTCGCTGAAATAGGGGCCGACCAGCTGCAGCCCCACCGGACGGCCGTTGTGCAGGCCGGCAGGCACGCTCATGCCCGGCAGGCCGGCCAGATTGACCGGAATGGTGTAGAGATCGGCCAGATACATGCTGACCGGGTCGTCACTCTTCTCACCCAGATTCCACGCCACCGTGGGCGCCACGGGGCCCGCGATCACATCACACTGCTCGAAGGCCTTGAGGAAATCATCCCGCACCAGCCGGCGCAGCTTCTGGGCCTTGAGGTAATAGGCGTCGTAGTAGCCGGCGGACAGGGCGTAGGCGCCCACCATGATGCGGCGCTTGACCTCTTCGCCGAAACCTTCCGCGCGGCTGCGGCGGTACATATCCTTGAGATCCTTCGGGTCCTCGCAGCGGTGACCGTAGCGCACCCCGTCATAGCGCGCCAGGTTGGAGGAGGCCTCCGCCGGCGCCAGCACGTAGTAGGCGGGCACCGCCAGCTCGGTGTTGGGCAGGCTCACCTCGACGATCTCGGCGCCCAGCTTCTCCAGCTCCGCCACGGCCGCCTGCACGGC
>NZ_WFYD01000059.1 GCF_015490265.1 Sulfurivirga sp.
ACCCTGCTCAGCGAGCTGGTGTGAGCGTCACCGGTATGGGGGATAAGAAAAGCGCCGCATTCCGCGGCGCTTTTTGTTTTGGGGGGTGACGGCGTGGTGGTCACGGGCATGTCACCGATTCATGGGGGGCTGCGCAAGGCATTCAATCGATGATTGGCATGGCGAGGGGGTTGAATGAAAACGGCCCCGTGCCGGGGCCGCAACGGGATCACAGATTCTGCGCCACCCACTGGGCGAACTGCTGCGGCGGCAGGGCGCCGGAAATCTGCGCGGCCATCTGGCCATTCTTGAACACCGCCAGCGTGGGAATGGAACGGATGCCGAACTGGGCCGCCAGCTGCGGGTTGGCCTCGGTGTTGATCTTGACAAAGCGCGCCCGTGGCTCGAACTGGGCGGCCACCTGGGCGAAGGTGGGGGCGAACATCTTGCACGGCCCGCACCAGGGCGCCCAGAAATCCACCACCATGGGCTGATCCGTCTTCTGCAGCGCCTTGATGAACTGTTCTGTGTTCATCTCCACCGGCTGGCCGGTGAACAGCGCATGCTTGCACTTGCCGCAGGTGGGGTTGGCATCGAGTTTTTCTTCCGGCACGCGGTTGAGCGCGCCGCAGTGTGGACACATGACGATCATGGTTGCATCTCCTTGTTCTTTTCAGGAGATGTATGGGGCGGCAGGTGGCGCTTTTCAAGCCTCGCCGTAGTGGGCCCTGACCCATTCCGGCGCCGGGGAAGGTTCGCCGGAGATGTTGTAGCCGGCGCGGATGAAGTTGTGCAGCGTCTCGTCATGGGCGCGGATCAGTTCCACGATCTTCGGATCGTCGCTGGTCAGCTCCGCCACTACGCCGTCCGGCTCGTTCTCGTAGCGCATGCGGATCTGGTCGCGGAACTCGAACAGGGCGGCGAACAGCGGATCCCATGAGCGGATGGCCCGGCCGGAGGCGAAGCGCTTCTCCATGCCTTCCACATGTTGCTGCAGCACCTTGACCAGACCGGGATCGGTGCTGCGGGTGACCACGCGGATGCCGTTGGGCAGGAAAGCGGTCTTGCGGTTGAGCTTCCAGTGGTTTTCCAGCAGCTGACTGAACAGCGCCTGATCCCGCCTGTGCGCCTCGTCCGTGCCGTGTCCGAACTTGTACTGGTGCTTGTCTTCGCAGGCCATGGTGCGCCTCCTCCCTTTCAGTGAATGCTGAAATTATGGCACAAAAAAACCGGGCGCAAAGGCCCGGAGGAAATCTGCAATCTGAGGAGCAACACTTGATGAAGGCCGGACACGGAAAGGGGTGTTCTGCCCAATCAAGGTTAAAGACAGTTTATGGGGGGATAAGTTTTGAGAGTATGGAGAAAGTCTTGAGAAATGTTGCGGCGCACCCTCCGGCGCGCCGAAGACAGGGTCAGAGCGCTTCTCGCCCTCGTTCGCCGGTGCGGATGCGGATGACGTCATCAAGCGGGCTGACGAAGATCTTGCCATCGCCGATCTTGCCGGTCTGGGCCGCCTGCGTGATCGCTTCAACGGCGGATTCCACCAGATCTTCCGCCACGGCCACTTCCAGCTTCATCTTGGGCAGAAAATCCACCACATATTCGGCGCCGCGGTACATCTCGGTGTGGCCCTTCTGGCGGCCATAGCCCTTCACTTCGGTCACGGTCAGGCCGTGGATGCCGATCTCATGCAGCGCCTCGCGCACGTCGTCCAGCTTGAAGGGCTTGATGATGGCGGTAATCAGTTTCATGCGTCAACCTCCACTTGCTTCGCTCGTCGTTTCTGATTCTGTTGCCGGCAACAGCGGCTCGCCCATGCGGATGGTCGCCGGGGTTGGCAGATCCGCCAGCCGCGCCAGCGCATTGTCCGGCGTCAATATTATCACGGTCGAACCCATGTTGAAGCGGCCGATCTCCTCGCCCCGGGCGAAGCGCAGGTCTTCCTTTTCATAGTCCCAGTGCTTCAGCGCCGGGCCGTAGGGCGGGGTGATGCGTCCGGCCCAGACGGTCTCCATGCTGCCGACGAAGATGGCGCCCACCATGATCAGCGCCAGCGGCCCCCGGTCGGTCTCAAAGCGCAGGATGAGCCGCTCGTTGCGGGCGAACAGGTGGTCCACATGGGCGACGGTGGCCGGGTTGACGGCGAACAGATCGCCCGGCACGTAGGTCATGGACACCAGTCGTCCATCGGTGGGCATGTGCACCCGGTGGTAGTCCCGGGGAGACAGATAGATGACCGCCTGTGCCCCGTTCTCGAACTGGCGCGCGTAGGAGATGTCGCCGCCCAGCAGCGCCTCCAGCGTGTAGTCGTGGCACTTGGCCTGCACCAGCGTGTGGCCGTCGATGCGCCCGGCCCGGCTCACCACGCCGTCGGCCGGGCTGATCAGTTCCGCATCGGCGATGGGGCGGGCGCCGGGTTTGAGCGCACGGGTAAAGAAGGCGTTGAAGCAGGGATAGGCGGTCGGATCCGGCTCGGCGGCTTCGTCCAGATCAATGTCGTACAGGCGGACGAACCCCTTGATCATCAGGTTCTTCAGCCAGGGGGTCTCGCGGTTGGCCAGCCGGTGGACCAGTTCCGAGAGCAGATGCTGCGGGACCAGATACTGGGGCAGCACCTTGAACAGCCAGGCAAGGTTCATGGGGTCACTCGCTTGTTATAATGTGCTGATTTTAGTGGATAACGGGACGCGAAGCATGAAAGAGAAGATCAACAAGGTGGTGCTGGCCTATTCCGGCGGGCTGGACACGTCCATCATCGCCAAGTGGCTGCAGGAAGCCTACGACTGCGAAGTGGTCACCTTCACCGCCGACATCGGCCAGGGCGAGGAGGTGGAGCCGGCGCGCGCCAAGGCGCAGGCCATGGGCATCAGGGAGATCTACATTGAGGATCTGCGCGAGGATTTCGCCCGGGATTACGTCTTTCCCATGTTCCGCGCCAACGCCATCTACGAGGGCGAGTACCTGCTGGGCACCTCCATCGCCCGTCCGCTGATCGCCAAACGGCTGGTGGAGATCGCCGAGGAGACGGGGGCGGATGCCATCGCCCACGGCGCCACCGGAAAGGGCAACGATCAGGTGCGCTTCGAGCTCAACGCCTACGCGCTCAATCCGGACATCAAGGTGATCGCCCCGTGGCGGGAGTGGGACCTCAACTCCCGCGAGAAGCTGATGGCCTACGCCGAGGCCCACGGCATTCCCATCGAGAACAAGAAGGGCAAGAAGTCGCCCTATTCCATGGACGCCAATCTGCTGCACATCTCCTATGAGGGGGGGCTGCTGGAGGACCCGTGGAACGAGCCGGAGGAGAGCATGTGGCGCTGGACTGTCTCACCCGAGGCGGCGCCGGATCAGCCGCTCTATCTGGAACTGGAGTATGAGCGGGGCGATCTGGTGGGCATCAACGGCGAGCGCATGAGTCCGGCGCAGGTGATGGAATACCTCAACCGGGTGGGCGGCGAGCACGGCATCGGCCGCACCGACATTGTGGAAAACCGCTTTGTGGGCATGAAATCCCGTGGCTGCTACGAGACGCCGGCGGGCACCATCATGCTCAAGGCGCACCGGGCCATTGAGTCCATCACGCTGGACCGTGAGGCGGCGCATCTGAAGGATGAGCTGATGCCCCGCTACGCCACGCTCATCTACAACGGCTTCTGGTTCGCGCCGGAGCGGGAGATGTTGCAGGCGGCCATCGACCAGACCCAGGAGAAGGTCACCGGCACGGTGCGCGTCAAGCTCTACAAGGGCAATGTGATCGTGGTGGGACGCAAGTCGCCCTACAGCCTGTTCGACGAGAAGATCGCCACCTTCGAGGACGACGAGGGCGCCTACGACCAGAAGGACGCTGAGGGCTTCATCAAGCTCAACGCCCTGCGGCTGAAGAATCTGGCGCGCCGTCAGCGCTCATGAGCCGCAACACCCCCAGCTGGTCTCGTCTGCAGGATGAGCCGGCGCTGATGCTGGCCTTCGGCTTTGGCAGCGGCCTGAGCCCGAAGGCCCCCGGTACCGTGGGCACACTGGTGGGGCTGTTGCTGGTCATTCCGGTGGCCCTGTGGCAGCCGTGGCTCGGCTGGGCGGCGGTGGTGTTGGGGGTCGCCTTCGGCCCGCAGCTGTGTCAGGCGGGCATTGACGCCACCGGCGTGGAGGATCACCCCGGCATCGTCTGGGACGAGATGGTGGCCATCTGGCTGGTGACGCTGGCGCTGCCGGCGCAGACACCGCTGTGGTGGCTGGCCGGCTTCGCCGCCTTCCGCTTCTTCGATATCCTCAAGCCGCCGCCGATCATGCAGCTGGAGCGCATCAGCCATGGCGGCTGGGCGGTGATGGTGGACGATCTGATGGCGGCCATCTACGCGCTTGGCATGGTCTGGAGCGTGCATCTGTGGCTTTTGGCGCCCTGATTAAGTAAACTTTGACCCGACGCATAAAGAGGTTCAAGAGGACCCGACATGTTCATTTCCTGTGAAGAGGCCAAACGGCTGATCAAAGAGCAGAACGCTCAGTTCGTGGACGTGCGCACGCCGCCGGAATACGAGATGAGCAAGCTGCCCGGCGCCATCAACATTCCGCTGCAGGAGCTGGAGGCACGCGTCAACGAGCTGGACAAGAGCCGTCCCATCGTGGTGTTCTGCCGTTCCGGCAGCCGTTCCCACATGGCGCAGCAGATGCTGCAGATGATGGGCTTCCATGACGTGCACAACATGGGACCCTACACCGCATGGTATCAGTGTCCGGATGTGTGAGCGGAGCCTGAAGGATTCCGAAAGCGCCGCAAGGCGCTTTTTTGTTTTGTGTAATGGAAGGGCCGGAACATGATCAAGCGTTTTACCCGACTGGCGCTGCACTGGCAGATTCTCATCGCGCTGGTGCTGGCGGTGGCCATGGGGCTGTGGAGCGGCACGGAAAGAACCCTTCTGGGCGTCAGCTGGCTGAGCATCTACACCTTCATCGGCACGCTGTTTCTCAATGCGCTGAAGATGATCGTGGTGCCGCTGGTGATGGCCGCCATGATCACCGGCATCGCCACCATCGCCCGCCAGGGCGGCTTCGGCCGGCTGGGCGTCAAGACGCTGGGTTACTATCTCACCACCAGCCTGATTGCCATTCTCATCGGTCTTGCGCTGGTCAACCTGCTCCAGCCGGGCGCCGGCGTGGACAACCCGCCCCGGCTGGGAGACACGGCCGAGATTCAGCAGAAGATTGAAGGGCGCGGCATGGGGGATATCGCCCTGGTGTTCCTGCGCATGGTGCCGCCCAACGTGTTCGAGGCCATGGCGCAGCCCAACATGCTGGGGCTGATCTTCTTCAGCCTGCTGTTCGGCTATTTCATGATGAAGATCGACAACCCGGGCCGCCAGACGCTGGAGCATTTCTGGCAGGGCGTGTTTGACGTGATGATGAAGCTCACCGACTGGGTGATGCGCTTTGCCCCGCTGGGCGTGTTCGGGCTGGTGGGCGCGGCGGTGGCGAAGACGGGGCTGGACGCCTTCGAATCGCTGGGGTGGTTCTTCCTCACCGTGGTGCTGGGGCTGGCGACGCACTTTTTCGTGGTCATGCCGCTGCTGCTGCGCTTTGTGGGCGGCGTGCGCAACCCGTGGAAACACTACCGGGTGATGCTGCCGGCGATTCTGACCGCCTTCTCCACCAGCTCGAGCGCCAGCACTCTGCCGGTGACCATGGAGTGCGTGGAGAAGGGCGCGGGCGTGTCCAACCGCGTCTCCAGCTTCGTGCTGCCGCTGGGGGCCACGGTCAACATGGACGGCACGGCGCTCTATGAGTGCGTGGCGGCGCTGTTCATCGCCCAGCTGTTCGGGGTGCATCTGGATTTCGCCCAGCAGTTTCTCATCGTGGTGGTGGCGCTGCTCACCTCCATCGGCGTGGCCGGCATCCCGTCCGCCTCGCTGGTGGCCATCAGCATCATTCTGGTCGCCGTCGGCCTGCCGGGTGAGGCGGTGGGGCTGCTGCTGGTGGTGGACCGGTTGCTGGATATGATGCGCACCACCGTCAATGTCTTCTCCGACTCGGTGGGCACGGTCATCATCGCCCGCAGCGAGGGAGAAACCCATGTGCTGGCCGAAAAGACGCCTCAGAACGGGGCGCGGACGGCCTGATGCCGGCGCGGCCGGCGGCCGACCCTGCAAAAATGGGGGAGACCCCGTCTCAGACGGTAAAATAGGCCGGTTTTGACAGGACTGACATACAAAAGGCTTCCATGACCCAACCGCTGGAACGGATTCGCAACTTCTCCATCATCGCTCACATCGACCACGGCAAGTCCACGCTGGCCGATCAGTTCATCCGCGTCTGCGGCGGGCTGTCGGAGCGGGAGATGCAGGCGCAGGTGCTCGACTCCATGGATCTGGAGCGGGAGCGCGGCATCACCATCAAGGCCCAGAGCGTGACGCTGCACTACAGGGCCCGGGACGGGCACACCTACCAGCTCAATTTCATCGACACGCCGGGGCATGTGGATTTTTCCTACGAGGTGTCCCGCTCGCTGGCGGCGTGCGAGGGCGCTCTGCTGGTGGTTGACGCGTCCCAGGGCGTGGAAGCGCAGACGGTGGCCAACTGCTACACCGCCATCGAGCAGGGGCTGGAGGTGCTGCCGGTACTCAACAAGATCGACCTGCCGGCGGCGGATCCGGAGCGGGTCAAGCACGAGATCGAGGAGATCATCGGCATCGACGCCTCCGAGGCGGTGGAGGCCAGCGCCAAGGCCGGCATCGGCATCGAGGACATTCTGGAGCAGATCGTCGAGAAGATTCCCGCCCCGGAAGGCGACCCGGCGGCGCCGCTGAAGGCGCTGATCATCGACTCCTGGTTCGATCCCTATCTGGGCGTGGTGTCGCTGGTGCGGGTGGTGGACGGGCGCATCGAGAAGAAGATGAAGATGCGCGTCATGTCCACCGGCGAGGATTACGAGGTGGATCAGGTGGGCGTGTTCACGCCCAAGCGCACGCCCACCGAGGCGCTCAACGCCGGTGAGGTGGGCTATGTGATCGCCGGCATCAAGGACATCGACGGCGCGCCGGTGGGGGATACGCTCACCGACGCGCGCAATCCGGTGCCCGAGCCGCTGCCGGGCTTCAAGCCGGTGCAGCCGCGGGTGTTCGCCGGCATCTTCCCCATCAGCTCCGAGGACTACGAGGATCTGCGCGAGGCGCTGCGCAAGCTGCGTCTGAACGACGCGGCGCTGTTCTTCGAGCCGGAAACGTCCGATGCGCTCGGCTTCGGCTTCCGCTGCGGCTTTCTCGGCATGCTGCACATGGAGATCATTCAGGAGCGGCTGGAGCGGGAATACAACCTGGACCTGATCACCACCGCGCCCACTGTGGTC
>NZ_WFYD01000060.1 GCF_015490265.1 Sulfurivirga sp.
CTCATCAGAAAGCTGCCCAAGGGGCGCAAGTTCCCCATGCGCATCATCCGCAGAGGAGGCAGCTTCTTCCTGCCGCTGGTGCTGTGACAGACACTGCCCGGTTGCATGATATCGCCCGCCTTTCGGCGGGCTTTTTCATGTCCGGAGAAACCACATTTCGGGTGAATTTGAAGTGAAAGGTGTGCCGCCGTCAGATGGCGGCCGGCTCCAGCCGCAGGCCGTCCGCGTCAATGCGCAGGATCTGCCCGCCGTCTTCGTGCCAGTCGCCCACCACCCAGCGGTGGCGGCCATTGGGATAGGCATGATGGGCCGGTCTGTGGGTATGGCCGTGGATCAGGTGGCGCGCCTCCGGCCAGGCGTCGAACCAGGCCAGAACGGTGGTCTCGTCCACATCCATCCATTCGGCCGGCTTGTTGGCCGTTTCCTCACGGGAGCGGTCACGCAGGCGCTGGCCGATGGCACGGCGGCGTTCCGCCGGCATCTTGAGAAACAGCCATTGAACAAAACGGCTGCGCAGACGGCGGCGCACCTTCTGGTAGTCCGCATCCAGCGTGCACAGCTCGTCGCCATGGCACAGGATCACCTCATGTCCATGGAGACGGGTGCGCACCACTTCCGGCAAGGGCTGCACCCCGGTGACGTCCCAGAACGCCTCACGCATGAGAAAGTCCCGGTTGCCGTAGAGCAGTTTCACCTCGGTGCCGCTGGCGGTCAGCCCACGCAGTGCTTCGATGGCGAAGGCGTATTCCTCCAGCCCGATGTCGTCGCCCACCCAGCGCTCGAACAGGTCGCCGATGAGATAGAGGGTGTCCGCTTCCCGCGCCTGACCGGCCAGAAAGGCGAGAAACGCCCGGTTGACCGGATGGTCAGGGTCGGTCTGCAGGTGAATGTCGCCTGCGATGAGGGTGAAAGGCTTTTTCGGCATGTTTTGGCGGCGCAGGGCGCGGCGGCTGGCGCCGCATCCTGTAAAAGTGGGGGAGACCCCGTTGTTTCAGGCGTCTTCGATCACTTCGGTGGATTCGATGATGACATCCTCCAGCGGCACATCCTGATGGCCGGCGCGGTTGCCGGTGGGCACGCTGGCGATGGCGTCCACCACGTCCTGACCGTCAATCACCTCACCGAAGACTGCATAGCCCCAGCCGTTGATGTCCTTGCCGGTATGGTCGAGAAAGGCGTTGTCCGCCAGGTTGATGAAAAACTGGCTGGTGGCGGAGTGGGGGTCCATGGTACGTGCCATGGAAAGGGTGTATTTTCTGTTCTTGAGGCCGTTGTCCGCCTCGTTCTCGATGGGCGGGTGGGTCGGCTTCTGGGCCATGTCCGGCGTGTGACCGCCGCCCTGAATGACAAAGCCGGGAATGACACGGTGGAAGATGGTGCCGTCATAATGGCCTTCCTTCGCATAACGCAGGAAGTTTTCCACGGTCTTGGGCGCCTTGTCGGGATTGAGGGCGATGACAATGTCGCCCTTGCTGGTGTGGAAGATGACCTTGGGTGTGCTCATGTTCTGCTCCTTACTGAATCTGACGGGCACGTTTGATGATCACCGGCTCAAGCGGCACGTCCTTCATGCCGTTCTTCCAGCCGGTGGGCACCTGGCGGATTCTGTTGACTACGCGGAAGCCCTTGATGACACGCCCGAAGACGGCGTAGCCCCAGCCGCGCGGGGTCTTTTCGCGGAAGTCGAGAAAACTGTTGTTGTTCACGTTGATGAAGAACTGGCTGGTGGCCGAATGGGGATCGGAGGTGCGCGCCATGGCCACATAGCCGATGCGGTTGTGCAGGCCGTTGTCCGCCTCATTGGGAATCGGGTCGTGGGTGACCTTGCGCTTCATGTCCGCCGTATAGCCACCGCCTTGAATCATGAAATCCGAGATCACCCGGTGAAAAAGGGTGCCGTCGTAGAAGCCTTCGTTCACATAGCGCAGAAAGTTCTTCACCGTCTTCGGTGCCTTGTCCGGATAGAGTTCGATGACGATGTTGCCGTAGTTGGTCTCCAGCATCACCTGCGGGCGTTTGTTTTCTGCAGCGTTTGCCAGCAGGGGCAGCAGCGCCAGCGCCAGAAATGCGCGTCGAAGCATTTGGGCTCTCCTGTAAAATATGCCGATTGCCAAATTATAAAGGGAAGCCGAACCTTGAAGACCCGTTTCGCACCGTCACCGACCGGCCATATCCACATGGGCAACGCCCGCACGGCCCTGTTCAACGCCCTCATGGGCCACAAGCGTGGCGCCACCTTCCTGCTGCGCATCGAGGACACCGACACCGAGCGGAGCCGGGACGAATA
>NZ_WFYD01000061.1 GCF_015490265.1 Sulfurivirga sp.
AGCATCTCCATCCAGGCATCGCGCAGTTCGGTCATGATGTCGATGGCGGTGTCCAGATAGTAGGTGTCCTTCTCATGCACCGCTTCCTGCACGCACTGGTCCACATAGTTGTAGAGCTCCTCAAGATCGTAGGCCAGTGGCGTGTCCTTGGTGAAGTGCAGCCGGTCGCGCAGGGCGTCCATGATGGTGGTCAGCCGGCCGAGGTGGAAACCTTTTTCCACCCACGCGCCGGACTGGTGGCAGACTTTTGCCAGGTTGCCCTTGTCCACCGCGCCCTGCAGCAGCAGCATGACGGTATGACGCGGGTTCTCCGCCATGTGGCGCTCGAACTGTTCGTCGCGGCAGTAGGGCTTCAGCAGGGGTTTTTCACGGGGTGTGGCTGTGGTCTGTGTGCTCATGACGCGCTCCCTTGTGTGTGACTAAAGTTTTCTCTGCAGGTGTCGAATAGCACGAGCCGTGCCAGAAACAGTTTTGGCACGTACCTTGCGTAAAACCGGGCGAAGGGCGCCACGGGGCGTCGGAAATTTGACACACGGGGGACCCGGTCATGAATACCATCACCTCTGACACCGCCGGCAAAATGACAGACCGCCGCCGCAGGCTGGATGCGGCATTGCGCCAGCATCAGGGCGCGGAGCGCCGCCTGTGGCGCTACCGCCTCACCGGCTGGCTGCGTCGCCTGCCCGAGTGGCTGTTGCAGAAGTCGTCCCTGGCCGGCCTGGTGGAGGCGCAGGTGCGCGCCCGCACCGAACAGCTGTTCCGTCAGGCCAACTATGATGCGCTGACCCACCTGCCCAACCGGGCCTACTTCACCCAGACCATCGAGCAGACCCTCAAGGATGCCGAAGGCGCGCAGGCGGAGTTCGCGCTGCTGTTTCTCGATCTGGACGGCTTCAAGCCCATCAATGACACCTATGGCCATGCCGCCGGCGACGAGCTGCTGCGGCTGGTGGCCGCGCGGCTGGTCTCCAGCGTGCGCGACTATGACTTCGTGGCCCGTCTGGGCGGGGACGAGTTCGTCATCCTGCTGCGGGATGTGGTGGACCAGGAGATCATCGAGACCATCAGCCGCCGTCTGATCACCGAGGTGAGCCGGCCCTACTGGGTCAATGGCCGCTCCGTGCAGGTGTCCACCAGCGTGGGCATCACCGAATATCCCCGGGACGGCAAGACGGTCAACCAGCTGATGGAGCGGGCCGATCAGGCGCTCTATGTGGCCAAGCACCGTGGCCGCAAGCAGTTCTGTTTCTACAAGGACGTGGACGCCCTGCCGGAGGCGGCACCGGACCGACTGCAGACCCGCTTCGATGTGGATGTGGAGCATGAGAAGCTGGCGGTGCACTTCCGCCCCGTGATCAGTCTGGCGGATGGCCGGATCCGGAGTGCCCAGCTGGATGTGGCCTGGGAAGGCGGGCCGGAAGGGCATGTGTGGTATGAGCAGTGGAAGCACCTGCTGCACCGCAGCCAGTGGAACCACTCCGTGGCCCTGTGGATGATCGACAACGCCGCCTGGTATCTGAGCAGCTGGAGTGCGCTGCCGGAGGCGTTCACCGTAGCGGTGCCGCTGGATCAGGCATTGCTGATGGAGTCGGAGCCGGGCGCTCTGCTGGCCGAGCGGGTGGGCCGCTATGGCGTGCGGCCGCAGCAGCTGGTGCTGCGTGTGGCGCTGGATGCCGTGGAGCGGCTCGACCGCAAGGCCATCGAGGCGCTACAGTCCCTGCATGAGGCCGGCTTCCGTCTGGCGCTGGCTGAAGTGGGCGGTCTGCTGGCCCATCCGGATCATCTGGACGGGGCGCCGCTGGATCAGCTGGTGCTCTCCGGCGAGTGGGTGCAGCGGCAGTTGGCCAGCAGTAACGGCGCCCGCTGGCTGCGGGCGGTGGCGGCCCTCGGCGCTGGGCTGGGCGTGCCGGTGATGGCCGACGAGGTGCGTGACGAACGTCAGCGCCAGCTGCTCAGCCGCATGGGCGTGCAGCTGGGCGCCGGTGAGGCCTGGCAGGGCTGGCTGCCGGCGGACGCCTTCGGCCGCTATCTGCAGCTGCACGCCGTGGCCTGATTTCTCAGGCGTCGGGCTGCTGCGCCGGCAGCAGCAGCGCCATGTCGTCACACTCCCGCCAGGTGAGCGGCCAGTCGAAGGCCTGCGTCAGCAGGCCTTTCCGCGTCAGCGTCTCCGCACGACCCTCCCCCAGCAGTTGGCCTGCCCGCATCAGCCAGACCCTTTGCGCCCACTGGGCCGCCAGCGTCAGGTCATGGCTGATCCACACCACGCTCAGCGCGCCCGTGTCGCACCAGTCGGTCAGCGCGTTCAGCAGACGCATGCGGTGGCGCACGTCCAGTGCGTTCAATCCTTCGTCCAGCAGCAGGGCGCGGGGGTGATCCACCCTGAGCGCCCAGCTCTGCACCAGCACCCGTCCCAGTTGCAGGCGCTGCTGCTCGCCGCCGGAGAGGGTTCCCAGCGGAAGGGGCAGCAGGGGCGCCAGCTCCAGCGTGTCAATGATCTGTTCGACTCTGTCGGCGTCATGGGCCTGTCCGGGCAGGCGACCCATCCCCAGCAGCTGTTCACCGGTAAGTGCGGGCGGGGCGTCGGTCTGCTGCGGCAGCCACGCCCGATGGAGGGCCTGCTGCTCGGGTGGCAGCGCATGCAGCGGTTGCCCCGCCAGACGCAGACTGCCCCGCAGGGGCGCGGCCAGTCCGGCCATGGCCTGCAGTAGGGAACTCTTGCCGGCGCCGTTGGGGCCCAGCAGCGCCACCCGCTCGCCCGCCTCCAGGGTGAGGGTGACGCCGCTGAAGCGGCCGGGCCAGCTCAGGTCTGTGAGGGCAAACAGTTCAGACACGGCGCATCCTCAGCAACAGCCACAGAAAGAAGGGGCCGCCGAGTGCGGAGAGCAGCAGGCCCACCGGCACTTCCGCCGGCTGGGCCAGCAGGCGGGCCAGGCTGTCGGCGCTCAGCGCCAGCAGGGCGCCGATGAGCACGCTGGCCGGCGCCAGCGCGCGGTGCAGGCTGCCTGTGAGCAGGCGGGCCAGATGGGGGGCTGCCAGCCCCACGAAACCGATCATGCCGCTGGTGGCCACGCTCACCCCCACCGCCAGCGCCGTGAGCAGCAGCAGCAGGGTCTTGAGCCGCTGCACGGGCACGCCCATCTGCCAGGCGCTCGCCTCCCCCAGCAGCAGGGCGTCCAGCCCCCGGCTCACGGCGGGAGACAGTCCCAGCAGCAGCGCCAGCAGCCCCAGTGCGCCCAGCGCCATGGGCAGGCGGGCTTCGGCAAAGCTGCCCAGCAGCCACCAGGTGAGCTGGCGCAGCGCCTCGTCGCTGGCCACATAGAGGCTGAGGCCGATCAGGGCGGAGGCGATGGCGTTGAAGGCGATGCCGGCCAGCAGCATCCAGCCGAGGTCGGTGCGGCCATGGCGGGTGGCCAGTGCGTAGATGATGCCGAGCACGCCCAGTGCGCCGACAAAGGCGGCCACCCCTCGGGTGTAGAGCCCCAGCCCCAGCAGGGCGATGCCGAGCACGGCTGCTGCGGCGGCACCGGCGGAGACGCCCACCAGCCCCGGATCGGCCAGCGGGTTGCGGAACAGGCTCTGCATGGCCATGCCGGCCCAGCCGAGCAGGCCGCCCACCGCCAGCGCCAGCAGGGCGCGGGGGAGGCGCAGTTCCATGAAAATCTGCCAGCTGAGCGGGTCGTGGCCCATGAGGCCGCCGAGCAGCTCGGTCACGGGGGTGGCGCCAGTGAGCAGGTTGGCCACCAGCGCCAGCAGTCCGGCCACAAGGAGGACGAGCCAGCGCAGCGGTGTGGGGGAGTGGGCGATCATGACACCGTATAATAGCGGAAATCATTCGGAGAGCCTGCCATGGCCGCATTTGTCAGAATCGCTTTGATCGGCCTCATGCTTGTGCTGGCCGCCTGCAACCGTCCCCCTTCAGCCGGGCCGGATCCGGCGCAGATCAAAAGCTACGTGAGCGAGCAGTTCGCCAAGGCCTATGGCCGCTGGCTGGAGCTGGACGAAGTGGCCCTCAAGCCGGCCGAGAGCACCCTCAATGACACGGATCACCGCGTCTATGACGTGACGCTGGAAGCGGTGGTCACCAGGGATCTGCGCAAGGCGCTGAAGGCGCTGCCGGAGACGCCGCAGAACCTGGAGGCGCGCGGGCGCATCAAGGGCATTCTCTCAATGGGCGGCGCTGAGCCGGGGCGCAAGATCACCGCCCGGCTGCGCGCGCTGGTGGAACGCAACCCTGACACCGGCCAGTGGTCGGTGGTGGGCCTGATTCGACACAGTGAAGGAGGTTGACCCATGCGGCTGTTGCGCATTGTCTGGCTGGTGCCCGTTCTGCTGCTGGCGGGGTGTCTGGATGCCGAGCCGAGCCGGCAGACCATGATGGATCAGATCGACGCGAAGGTTCAGCAGGACACCCTGGGCATGTTCAGGGTTGTGAAGCTGGAGAAACTCAACGGCTTCAAGCCGGATGACCGCCACTATCAGGCCAAGGTGCATCTGGTCATGGAGGTGGTCAAGACACCGGATCAGGCCCTGCGGGAACTGGAGAACGACAGCCGCCCGCCGCTGGAGAAGATGGCCGCCGGGCTGGTGATCGGTGCCATCAAGATGAGCGTCGGTGATCTCAAGGTGGGTGATGTGCATGAGAAGACCGCCGTGTATGAATTCATTCGCACCGAGAAGGGCTGGCGCCTGGATCGGGAAGTGACCGACAGCAACCTGTGACATTCTGAACCCGAGGAGAAGACCCATGCCGCTTCTGGACAGCTTTCTGGTGGACCACACCCGCATGCCCGCCCCCGCCGTGCGGGTGGCCAAGACCATGAAGACCCCCTGCGGGGACACCATCACCGTGTTCGACCTGCGCTTCTGCAAACCCAATCAGGAGATGATGGGCGAGCGCGGCATCCACACGCTGGAGCACCTGTTCGCCGGCTTCATGCGCGAGCATCTCAACAGTGATGATGTGGAGATCATCGACATCTCTCCCATGGGCTGCCGCACCGGCTTCTACATGAGCCTGATCGGCGCCCCCGACGAACAGCGCGTGGCCGAGGCGTGGAAGGCCAGCATGGAGGATGTGCTCAACGTCAAACGGTTGGAAGACATCCCCGAGCTGAACGAATATCAGTGCGGCAGCTATCGCATGCACTCGCTGGACGAGGCCCATGACATCGCCCGAACCGTGCTGGAACGGGGCATCGGCGTGATGAAGAACGAAGACCTGGCCCTGACCACCGAACAGCTGCGCCAGCTGGGGAACCCGGTATGACCATCGGGCTTGTCGGCGCCATGGAGCAGGAGGTCGCCCGCCTGCGTGACCGCCTCGAAGACTGCCGCGAGACGCAAAAGGCCGGCTTCGCCTTCTATGCGGGGCGGCTGGCCGGGCGTGATGTGGTGCTGGTGCGTTCCGACATCGGCAAGGTCAACGCCGCCATCGCCACCACCCTGCTGCTGGACGACTACGCACCCGATGCGGTCATCAACACCGGCTCCGCCGGCGGCTTCGACACCGAGCTGGAGGTGGGCGACCTCATCATCGGCGAAAAGGTGTGCCATCACGACGTGGACGTCACCCCCTTCGGCTACGAGGCCGGTCAGGTGCCGGGTCAGCCTGCCTGCTTTCTGGCGGACCATCAGCTGGTGCAGGCCGCACGCCATGCCGCCGACGAAATCGGCGTGCGCCACAAGAGCGGCCTGATCGCCAGCGGCGACCGCTTCATGCACGAGCCGGACGATGTGGCGCGGGTGCGCCAGCGTTTTCCCGCCATGCTGGCGGCGGAGATGGAGGCCGCCGCCATCGCTCAGACCTGTCACCGGTTCGCCGTGCCCTTTGTCATCATCCGCGCCCTGTCCGACATTGCCGGCAAGGAGAACGTGGTCACCTTCGAGCAGTTTCTCGACACCGCCGCCGAACAGGCCGCCCGGCTCATCGAGCACACCCTGCGCCGCCTGTAGGCGGAAAACGTCTCCAGATGCCCGAAAAGGCCGCATCTCGCGGCCTTTTTCGTTTCCGCTTTTGGCGCGGCAGACAGTCGTCCGGCAAAAATGGGGGAGACCCCGTTGCCGGACGGACAGCGGAGACGGACTTGATTGCGGTGTGAGACGTGCCCCTGCCGCACACTCTGGGCACGGGGCGAGAAGGCGCGTGACGCCGTGCCCGAACGGCACACTACCAACCGGAGAGCATCCTTTTACAGGTTTCGCCTGACGCACCCGTTTCCAACATGGGAGCCGTTTTCGCCCAAACCGGGGCATTGACACCATTCATTTCGGTCGTGTTTTTGGCGCAGGTGACAGGCGCCTGACAAAAATGGGGGAGACCCCGTTTCCCGCACCAGTTCTATCGGACTGGAATTCCTGTTCACATCACCGGAGCGTTTCAGGGCGGAAAACGGCCGATTTTCTGCCCATCAGCTGGAAAAAGCTGTCGTTGTCGAGGGTGGCTGGCGCGCGGCTCTGCAAAAACGGGGGAGACCCCGTCCATGACGGGTCGGCAGGCAATAAAAAACCCGGCTGGTTGGCCGGGTTTCGGGGGATCAGCAATCCGGTAGGATTACTTGATCTTGGCTTCCTTGAAGATCACATGCTTGCGCGCTTTCGGATCGTACTTCTTGATCTCGAACTTGCCGGGCATGTTCTTCTTGTTCTTGGTGGTGGTGTAGAAGTAGCCGGTGCCAGCGGTGGATACCAGTTTGATCTTGTCACGCATGATGCTTCTCCTCAGACCTTCTCACCACGGGCGCGCAGCTCCGCCAGCACAGCATCGATGCCTTTCTTGTCGATGATGCGCATGCCCGCTGCGGAAACACGCAGCTTGACGAAACGGTTCTCGCTCTCTACCCAGAAACGGTGCGTGTGCAGGTTGGGCAGGAAACGACGGCGCGTCTTACGGTGAGAGTGCGACACATTGTTGCCCGTCATGGGGCGCTTTCCAGTCACTTGACAAACCTTGGACATGGTCAATTCCTCTCAACGCTTGAATTCTTGCGGCGCAGACACTCGTTCGGCGCGGCAGCCAGATACAGAACGGGGAATTATGCATGTTTGCCCCTTGACGCGCAAGGGGTTTTTCAGGCTGTCTGCTTGCGCAGGGTGCGCCCGGTCAGGTGGTAGAGGGTCATCTCGGCGGCGAAGGCCAGCGCGAACAGGCCCAGCAGCTGCGCCGCCAGCCACGGATGCTCCTTATGACTCCAGTCGATGGTCAGCCAGGCGACGATGAACATGCCCGCTGCCGCCAGCGCCACCGGCAGCCTGCGCGCGCCGGTGCGGTCGGTGTGGAAGATGTGGCCGAAGTGCACCAGCCCCTGCAGCACCAGCACGCTCAGCGCCGCCAGCAGGGTGATGCCGGACAGGTCGAACAGCAGAATCAGCGGGATGGTCAGTCCGGTGGTGATCCACAGCGCCTCCATGGACTCGAAGCGGTGGAAACGGTAGAGGGCGGGCAGTGCGCCTTCGCGTATGAGCACGTAGGTGATTTCGGTGGCGGCATAGAGGGTGGCGTTGATGGCGCTGGCGGTGGAGATGAGCGCGGCCACCGCCATGATCCGGAAGCCCAGATCGCCGAGGAAGGGGCGGGCGGCCTCGGCCAGGGCGTAGTCCTGCGCCTTGATGACTTCATCCAGCGATAGGTTGCCCAGCACGGCGACGCTCACCGCCACATAGAGGGCCGCCACCAGCCCGATGGCCAGCAGGATGGCCCGGGGCATGTTGCGTTGCGGGTTGTCCATGTCCTCCACCGTGTTGCAGATGAGGCTGAAGCCCTGATAGGCGAAGAAGGTCAGCCCGACGGCGTAGAGAATGCCCATGGCCGGCGGTGCCTGGCTCAGCGCCAGCCGGCTCGGATCGATGTTCACCAGCGCAAGCCCGGTGAAGACCACCAGAATGGTCAGCTTGACCGCGACGATGAGGTTTTCCGAACGGGACACCCAGCTGGCGCCCAGCGTGTTGATCAGCGCGAACAGCAGCACGATGCCCACCGCCAGCAGGTTCTCGAAGCCGTGATCCAGCCCGAACAGCTGGCTGCCGTAGCTGCCGAAGGCCTTGGCCACGGCGGCCATGGCGATCACCTGCGCCAGATAGAAGAGCACGCCGCCGGTGCCGGAGAAGGGGCCTTCGCCGAACAGCTGGGTGAGATATTCCACCAGTCCGCCACGGGAGGGCCAGCGCAGCGCCAGCTTCGCCAGCGAGTAGCCGGAAGCCAGCGCCAGCAGGCCACCGAGCACGAAGCTGACCCACACCAGGTTGCCGGCGATGGCGCCCGCCTGACCGATGACGATGAAGATGCCGGCGCCCACCATGGCACCGACGCCCAGCATGGCGGCGCTGACGGCGCCGAAGGCTTTGGAATGGTTCTGCATGATGTCTTCTGCGTCCGATGAACGGGGTCTCCCCCATTTTTACGAAGTCGTGTCTCGGCGCGCCCCGAGCCAGCGGGGTCTGCCCTTGTTCTTGCGGTCCCTGTGACGCACTTTGCGCTTTCTGGCCGGTTTCTGCGCCTGTTTGCGCCTTTTCTCACGCTTGAGCTGCTTGAGGCGACGGCGCTGCTCGCGCAGGCGCTCCTCGAACGGGGCGCCTTTCAGCGGCAGGGCGTCGATCTCTTCCACCGGCAGGGACTGGCCGAGACGGTATTCGATGCGTTCCAGATGACGGTACTGGTCGAAGGTGACCAGGCTGCAGGCGATGCCCACGCGCTGGCCACGGCCGGTGCGGCCGATGCGGTGGATGTAGATGTCAGCCCGGTGGGGCAGGTCGAAGTTGATCACGTGGGTGATGTCGGGCACGTCCAGCCCGCGGGCGGCCAGGTCGGTGCTCACCAGCACCCTGCGGCGGCCGTCGCGGAAGGCGGCGATGCGCTCCAGCCGCTTGGGCGCGGGCAGGTCGCCGTGCAGCAGCGTGGTGGACAGGCCCTGTTCCCGCAGCCATTTTTCCAGCGCCTCGGCGTCGCGCTTGCGGTTGGTGAACACCAGCGCCCGCTGGCAGGCGGGGTCGGTCAGCAGCGCCCTGAGCAGCTGGCGCTTGTGTTCGGCGTTGTCGGCGTGGAAGACGCACTGCTGCACCTGTTCGCTGGTGCTGTCCGGGTCGGCCAGCTGAATGGTGACCGGGTCGTCCAGCACCGCTTCGGCAAAGGTGTCGATGCCCTCGCCCGCCAGCGTGGCGGAAAACAGCGCCGCCTGAAATTCATGGGCCATGGTCTCGACAATGGCGAGCACGTCGGGGCCGAGGCCTATGTCCAGCATGCGGTCGGCCTCGTCGATGACGAGCAGGTCGATGCCGTCCAGTTCCACTTCGCCCGCCTCCAGCAGGGTGAGCAGACGCCCCGGTGTGCTCACCAGCATGTGGGGCACATCGTTGCGCGCCCAGCGCTGCAGCGCCACGCCGCCGATGAGCAGCTGGCTGCGAAAGGGCGTGTGGCGGCCCAGCCGCTGGATTTCCTGCTGGATCTGCTGGGCCAGCTCCCGGGTGGGGGCGAGAAACAGCTTGCGCG
>NZ_WFYD01000062.1 GCF_015490265.1 Sulfurivirga sp.
AACTCGATGCGGGCATGGGTCATGAGGGGAATGGGAATGGCCAGCGCCGGCTGACCGGTGGCGATGCTGTATTCGCCACTGAGAATGAGTTTGGCGGGGCTTGTGCCCTCAGCGACGCTCATACAGGCGTTTGTGATCTCTGATCGCCTTGAGGCGGTAGCGGCCACGGTTGTATTCGGGCAACACCACCTGGCCTTCGTAGAGCCCTTCCGGCTGGGTGTGGTAGAGCTGCAGGTAGTCGGCGTAATCCAGCGGCTGGCGGTGGTCGATCTGCCAGCGGTGGTCTTCGGTGAACAGATGGTCGCGATAGCCGGGTTCCACGATGCCGGTGAAGAATTCGGAGACGCAGCCGGAGCCGTAGCTGAACAGACCGATGCGCTGGCCGGTGAGGTCTTCCGGCGCGTTGTCCAGCAGGGAGGCCAGCCCGATGAACAGGCTGGCGGTGTAGCTGTTGCCCAGCTGGCGGTTGTAGGCCTGCATGGGGGCGAGCAGGGTCTTCAGCTCATCATCGCTCAGTTCGACGCCGGTGAGGCGGGTCAGCTGGCGGTGGGCCTTCTCCGCCATCTTGGTGAAGGGCAGGTGGTAACAGAACCAGTCGATGTCCTCGTAGCGGCGGCCGGTGTTGGCGGTGAAGTGCTTCCAGGTCTCCCGCAGGCTGTTGAGATAGACCTTGGTGGAGTATTTGCCGTCCACCAGCGCGGTTTCCCGGTAGTTGGGTCGCCAGAAGTCCATCACGTCGTCGGAGTAGAAGCCGGAGCCAGGCTCCAGCGTCAGCAGGCGCGGGTCCCGCTTGATGATCATGGCCGCCGCGCCGCAGCCCTGGGTGGCCTCGCCGGAGGAGTCCACGTCGTATTTGGCGATGTCGGCGGCGATGACCAGCACTTTCTCATTGGGGTTGGCGTGCACCAGTCCCTGGGCCATCTGCAGGGCGGCGGCGCCGGCGTAGCAGGCGTGCTTCAGTTCGATCAGGCGGCAGTTCTTGTGCAGGCCGAGCAGGCCGTGCAGGTAGGCGCTGGCGGACTTGGACTGATCGACGCCGCTTTCGGTGGCCAGCAGCACGGCCGTGATCTTGTCGCGCTCGATGTGGTTGAACAGGGGGTCGGCGGCCTTGGCGGCCAGGGTGACGATGTCCTCGTCCGGCGGGGCGATGGACATGCGTTCCTGCCCGATGCCCACGTAATACTTGTTGACGTCCACGCCCTTTTCGGCGGCGAAGGTGTCCAGGCCCAGATAGTAGTCCGCCGTGGCGAAGTGGATCAGATCAATGCCAACCTTCATCAGAATCTCGACTGTTGCAGTAGCAGCTGACGGTTATCGAACAGCGCTTCAAAGGTGGCGGCGCCGAGCAGGAACTGGGCCGTGTGGTAGGCGCGCCGGAAGTGCTCGATAACCTCGATGACCGCCTCGGTGCTCTCCGTGGCGGCGCGCAGCAGCGGCCCGGCCACGCCACAGGCGGAAGCGCCCATTATAACACACTTGACCATATCCACCCCTGAGCGGACGCCGCCGCTGGCGATGAACGTGGCGCGGTTGCGGTAGGGGGCCGCCTGCCGCAGGCTTTCGACCAGCGTCAGGCCCCAGTCCTGAAACTCGAAGCCCAGCGGGTCGTCGGCGCGCAGGGCTTCGATGCGGCTCCAGCTGGTGCCGCCACGCCCGGCCAGGTCAAAGTGATCCACCCCGGCGCGCAGCCCCAGCTCGATGTCCTCGGCCGACAGGCCGCAGCCCACTTCCTTCAGAATGACCGGCACGTCGATGCCATCAGCCACCTCGGCGATGCGTTCGGCCAGGCCGGCGAAATTGCGGTCGCCGCCGGGCTGGATCACCTCCTGCAATGGGTTGAGGTGCAGGTAGAGGGCGTCGGCATCCAGCACGTCGATCAGGTCCTCGATCTGTGCCAGGGTGACGCCCTCGTTGAGCTGCACGGCACCCAGATTGGCAATCAGCGGCACGCTGGGTGCGTAGCGGCGCAGGGCGAAGCTCTCCGCGGTTTCCGGGTGTTCCAGCATGATGCGCTGGGAGCCCACCGCCATGGCCACGCCACAGGCCTCCGCCGCCTCGGCCAGATGACGGTTGATGCGGTGCAGGGCCGCCCCCTCACCGCCGGTCATGCTGGAGATGAGGAAGGGGAAGCTCAGGGTGTGCTCCAGCAGCGTGCAGCAGGTGTCCACCTCGTCATAGTCCAGTTCCGGCAGGGCGCGGTGGGTCAGGCGGATGGCGTCCAGCCCGCTGGCGTGCCGGTCCACCTGCGGGTCGTTGAGCACCAGTTCCACATGGTCGTGCTTGCGCTGGCGGATGTCGCTCATGAGCGCTGCCGCTCCAGCTTCAGGTGGGCTGCCATCAGCTCACCGGGATTGGTCTGGGCCGCCAGCAGTGACAGTTCGCCGCACAGCACGGTGGCGGCGCAGATGGCTGCCAGTCGGCGGGCGTTTTCACCCGGCGCACGCTCTTCAAGGCAGCCCATGCGGCTCAGGTTGTCGCGCACGAAGTCCAGCCCTTTGCCGTTGCCCACCGTGCCCACGATCAGGTTGGGCAGGGTGGTGGAGAAGTAGAGGTCGCCCGCCGGCGTCACCTCGGCGTGGTTGATGCACTGGGAGCCTTCCACGATGTTGGCGGCGTCCTGCCCCGTGGCCAGGTAGAAGGCCAGCAGCATGTTGGCGGCATGGGCGTTGGCGCTCATCAGCGAGCCCGCGGCGATGCTGCCGAGCAGATCCTTCTTGATGTGCAGGTCCACCAGCCGATGGGGCGTGGTCTTGAGAAAACGGCGCACCAGCCGCTCGGGAATGACGCATTCCGCCACCACATACTTGCCGCGCCCGTGCAGGCTGTTGACGGCGGAAACCTTCTTGTCAGTGCAGAAGTTGCCGGAGATGGACACATACTGCAGGGCCGGATACTGCTCCAGCAGCCAGGGAATGAGCCGGTCGGCGGCATTGGTGACCATGTTGTGGCCGGAGGCGTCTCCGGTGGTGAAGTCCAGCCGCAGAATGAGCAGGTTGCCGATGATCTTCGGGTGCACGTCGATCAGGCGAGCGAAACGGCTGGTTTCCGCCACCACCGTCTGCAGGTCCTCCAGCCGCCCTGTCACCGCTTCGGCGATGTCCCGCGCCGAGCCGGCATCCGGTGCCTGCAGGGTGATCGAGCGGCTCATGCGTGCGTCTACCAGCGTGATGCGGATGCCACCGGCGTGGGCCGTGACCCGCGCCCCGCGGTTGACCGATGGCCAGAGGGGCGTCTCGTAGGTGGCCATGGGGGCCTGCACTTCGGCGTCCAGGTCGCCGGTCAGCCGCAGTGGGCCGACCCACTGCATGGGAATGGTGGCGTAGAGGGTGTCAGTCATGGCGCCATTATTGGAAGGGGCCAAAATCCTGTCAAGAAAAGTCGGGTGCGGGTCTTGAAAGAAAATAATCTGACTCTATGATGAAAAATCGAACGATAGACAGATCAAAACAACCCGATGACAGGAGGTGAGACCATGACCGAAGTACGCATGCCGCTTCTGGGCGAAAGCTTTCCCGAGCTGGAGGTTCAGACCACGCATGGCCCCATGAAGCTGCCCGAGGATCTGAAGGGCAAGTGGACCGTGCTGTTCAGCCATCCGGCGGACTTCACGCCGGTGTGTACTACCGAGTTTGTCGGCTTCCAGCAGAAGAAGCCGGAATTTGACGCGCTCAACTGCCAGCTGATCGGCCTGTCCGTGGACCAGGTGTTCTCCCACATTCAGTGGGTGCGCTGGATCAAGGAGAAGCTGGGCGTGGAAATCGAATTCCCCATCATCGCCGCCACGGACACCATCGCCGCCTCCATCGGCATGCTGCACCCGGGCAAGGGCAGCAACACCGTGCGCGCCGTGTTTGTCATCGATCCTGAGGGCGTGATCCGCACCATCCTCTACTATCCGCAGGAGATCGGCCGCAACATCGACGAGATCGTGCGTGTGGTGAAGGCGCTGCAGACGTCCGACGCCAATGGCGTGGCTACCCCTGCCAACTGGCCGGAGAACAGCCTTGTGGGCGACCATGTCATCGTGCCGCCGGCGGCGGACGAGAAGACCGCCGCCGAGCGCGAGAAGCAGTACGAGTGCTTCGACTGGTGGTTCTGCCACAAGTCACTGTAAGAGCAGCTCATCTGAGCGGTGGAGAAAAGCGGGCCTCTGTGCCCGCTTTTTTATTGGCATGATGGTTGCTATGTAGCCCCTGTCAAACTGTCGTCAAGGAACGGATTATGACCATTCGCGCCAAACTCTACATGGGGATGATCGGGGTGTCGCTGCTGCTGGTGGTGATCACCGCCATGGCCCTGATGAACCTCAATCTGGTCAAGTCGCAGCTGAATACGGTGATCGTGGAGGATCAGCCGCGCGCCTTTGCCACGCTGGAGCTGGCGCGGGACGTGGAGCGCCTGTCGGCTCATCTGGTCAGCTACATGCTGACGGGCGAGGAGGCCAAGCTGCAGAAGGTGCAGCAGGATCTGGAGCAGCTGGAACGCCGGGCCAGTCGGCTGGAGAAGCAGCTGGCCTCCCCGTCCGACCGGCAGGTGCTGGCCGGCATCCGGCAGAAGATCGATCTGGTGCGGCAGAAGTTGCCGCAGATTGAGGCGATGGAGAAGGACGACACCATCAAGTATCCGGCGCTGAAGGTGGTCTCCAGCGGCATGGACAGCGCCGCGCAGAAGATTCAGGGCGCGCTCTCCCAGATGATCCTGTCCGAACTGTCCGACATGGATCCGGAGCGGGCGGACCTGTTGCAGCAGCTGATCGACCTGCAGAAGACCTGGCTCAACATCATGATCAACCTGCGCGGGTTCGTGGCCTTCCGCAGCCATAACATGCAGGAGAACATCGACAACTTCCTCGACGTGTTCGAGAGCAAGCTGGGTCAGCTGGAAAAGGTCGAGGACCTCACGCTGGAGGAGGAAGAAGGCATTCCGGTGGTGCGTGAGAACTACCAGACCTGGCGTGAGAACTACATGGTGCTCAAGGGCGTGCTCACCAGCGACAAGTGGCGCATGGACGCCTGGATGTTCGTCCATGAGGTGGACCCCATCCTGATGGAGATCGAGCAGGATCTGCAGAAGCTGCTGCAGTCGGTCATTCAGGGCATTCAGGCCAAGGGCAGGGCGGCCGAAGAGCAGACCCACCGCAACATCTGGATCATGAGCGCGCTGGCCGGTGGCGGCCTGTTGCTGGGCTTCGTGGTCATGGGCTTCGTGATGCGCTCCATTCTCTCCTCGCTGGATGACCTGCGCGAGGCCATGAAGAATGTCTCCAGCGGCGAAGCGGACCTGACCTTGCGCCTGCCTGAGGACGGCAAGGACGAGCTGGCGGAGATCTCCCACTACTTCAACCGCTTCGTGGGGCGCATTCAGGAGGTGGTGCGCCAGCTGGTCAGTGATGCCCAGCAGCTGGAGCGGGCCGCGCTAGTGCTGTATGAGCAGAGCGAGGGCGCGCAGAAGGGGATTGACACCCAGTTCAGGAGCGTGGAGCAGCTGCAGACGCTGATGGACAAGCTGGAGCAGGAGGCCAACGAAGTGGCCGGCTTCTCCACCAACACCGCCCGTGCGGCCAATGACGCCATCGAGCGGGTGGACGACGGTGTGAGCAAGGTGGCCGGCACCCAGCGCACCATCGAGACCCTGGCGGAAGTGATGGTCAGCCTGCGCGACAGCATTCAGCTGCTGGATCAGGAGAGTGAGACCATCGGTTCGGTGATCAATGTCATTGAGGACATCGCCGAGCAGACCAACCTGCTGGCGCTCAACGCCGCCATTGAGGCGGCGCGGGCCGGCGAGCACGGTCGCGGCTTCGCGGTGGTGGCCGACGAGGTGCGTCAGCTGGCGCAGCGCACCCAGGAGTCCACGCAGGAGATTTCCAATGTCATCAACCGCATCCGTGACAACACCCGCCAGACGGTGGAGCGCATGGAGGCGGGCGAGCAGGCGACCGAAGAGAGCCGGGCGTCCATCGCCGCCGCCGAGCAGGGCCTCAAGCCGGTGGTGGAGTTGATGCGCGACCTCAACAGCCTCAGTGGTGAAATGCAGCAGGTGGCCCAGCAGGAGACGGAGCTGGTGCGCACCGTGGGACAGCAGATCACCCAGATCCGTCAGGTGACCGAAGAGACGGTGCGCCAGGCGCAGGCCACCAAGGAGGAGGGCGAGAAGCTGCGGCAGCTGGCCCACCACCTGGACGAGTTGCTCAAGCGCTTCCGCGTGTAGGGTTTTTCAGCTGGCAAAAGAAAAGGCCACCGTGAAGGTGGCCTTTTTCATTTGGTGTGGGAAGGTTGTCAGCCTTCCTGCTTGTGCAGGTGCACGTCCATCTGCGGATAGGGGATGGAGATGCCCTTCTCGTCGAAGGTGAGTTTGACCTTCTCGTTCATGTCCCACAGCACGGCCCAGTAGTCGCTGCTCTTGACCCAGGCGCGCACGGTGAAGTTGACGCTGGAGTCAGCCAGTTCGGCCACCGCCACCACGGGCGCGGGGTTGTCCAGAACGCGCGGGTCCGCCGCCAGCAGGGCTTCCAGGGTTTCCTTCGCCAGCTTCAGATCGTCGTCATAGCCGATGCCGAAGGTCATGTCCACGCGACGGGTGTCACGGGCGGAGTAGTTGGTGATGGTGTCGCCGTAGATCTTGCCGTTGGGCACGATGATCTCGCGGTTGTCGCCGGTGTGCAGCTGGGTGGAGAACAGGCTGATCTGATCCACCACGCCGCTGATGCCGGCGATCTCCACGAAGTCACCCTTCTTGAAGGGGCGCAGCAGAATCAGCATCACGCCGGAGGCGAAGTTCTGCAGCGAGTCCTTCACCGCCAGACCGACGGCCAGGCCGGCGGCACCCAGCAGTGCGATCAGGGAAGTGGTGTCCACGCCCAGCTGGTTGAGCGCGGCGATGACCACCACCAGCAGCAGCACCGCCTTGAGAATGGTGCCGAGAAAGTCGGTGAGCATGGGATCCAGCGGGATGCGGTTGAGGCTCTTTTTGACCAGTTGCACGATCCAGCCGGTCAGCCAGTAACCCACTACGGCGATGACAATGGCCATGGCGATCTTGATGCCCCACGGCAGGGCCATGTCGACAAGCGCTTGGGTATCCATCGAGGGTATCCTCCTGTGTTGTCAAATTATTGATGCCAGTGTTCAAAAAATGGCGGCGGAATTATTGACGATGTTGCGGCATAATACAAGCCGTTTCTGATCGGGGGAGTGGGTGTGCTGACCTATCCGCAGCTGGATCCTGTTGCGCTGGATCTGGGGTTTTTCCAGGTGCGCTGGTACGGGCTGATGTATCTGATCGGGCTGGGGCTGGGCTGGCTGATCGCCCGCCATCGGGCGCGCGCCTCCCACATCTGGACGGCCGAGAAGGTGGACGATCTGCTTTTCTACGTAGCCTTCGGGGTCATTCTCGGCGGACGTCTGGGCTATGTGCTGTTCTACAACCTGCCCTACTATCTGGATCACCCGCTGGAGATCTTCCAGCTGTGGCACGGTGGCATGTCATTCCACGGTGGCCTGCTGGGGGTGATCACCGCCATCTGGCTGTTCCACCGTCGTCACCGCATTCCCTTTCTGGCCATCGGCGATTTCATCGCCCCGCTGGTGCCGCTGGGCCTGCTGGCCGGGCGGCTGGGCAATTTCATCAACGGCGAGCTGTGGGGACGGGCCGCCCCCCCGGACAGCCCGTTCGGCATGCGATTTTTCGATCCCGCGCTGGGGCATGAGGTGGTGCGCTATCCCACCCAGCTGCTGGAGGCGACGCTGGAAGGGCTGGTGCTTTTCGCGCTGCTCAACTTCTATGCCCGCTGGAAACCGCCGGTGGGGGCGCTGTCCGGTGCCTTCCTGGTTGGCTACGGGCTGTTCCGTTTCATCGTGGAGTTCTGGCGCGCGCCCGACCCGCAGCTGGGCTATCTGGCCTTCGGCTGGTTGACCATGGGGCAGGTGCTCAGCACGCCCATGATCATCGCCGGCCTGTGGCTGTGGCGCCGGGCCTATCGTCACAACCGCGGCATGACCGCCTGGTGAGGAGACCATGAGACAGTATCTGGACCTTCTGCAGCACATTCTGGACCACGGCACCGACAAGGGGGATCGCACCGGCGTGGGCACCCGGTCGGTGTTCGGCTATCAGATGCGCTTCGACATGGCGGACGGCTTTCCGCTTCTGACCACCAAGAAGCTGCACATCCGCTCCATCATCTACGAGCTGCTGTGGTTTCTGCGCGGGGACACCAACATCCGCTATCTGCATGAGCATGGGGTGACCATCTGGGACGAATGGGCCACGGAGGATGGTGAGTTGGGGCCGCTTTACGGCAAGCAGTGGCGCGCCTGGCAGACGCCCCATGGTGAGGAGATCGACCAGATCAGCGAAGTGATCGAAACGCTGAAGACCAACCCCAACAGCCGCCGCATGATCGTCACCGCCTGGAATCCGGCCGATCTGCCGGATGAGTCCCTCTCACCGCAGGAGAACGTCAAACGGGGCAAGATGGCGCTGGCCGCCTGCCACGCCTTCTTCCAGTTCTACGTGGCCAACGGCCGGGTGTCGCTGCAGCTGTATCAGCGCAGCGCAGACACCTTCCTCGGCGTGCCCTTCAACATCGCCAGCTACGCGCTGCTGCTGCACATGGTGGCGCAGCAGACGGGCTATGAGCCGGGCGAGCTGATCTGGACCGGCGGAGACGTGCATCTGTATCACAACACGCTGGAACAGGCGAAACTGCAGCTGACCCGCGAACCGCGCCCGTTGCCCAGGCTGCATATCCGACGCAGGCCGGAGAGCATCTTCGACTACCGTTTCGAGGATTTCGAGATCGTGGACTACGATCCGCACCCGCACATCAGGGCCGAGGTGGCGGTGTGATCAGCCTGATCGCCGCCATGGACCGCAACCGCGCCATCGGGCGCGGCAATGCCCTGCCGTGGCACCTGCCGGATGACCTGAAGCATTTCAAGCGTCTGACGCTGGGCAAACCGGTCATCATGGGGCGCAGGACCTTTGAGTCCTTGGGTTGCCGGCCGCTGCCGCAACGGCCCAATTTCGTCGTCTCCCGTTCAGGGTTGGATGCGGAGGGCGTGACCGTGCTGCCCGATCTGGATGAAGCGGTGGCAGCGGCGCGGGCCACCGGTGCGGAGGAGATCATGATCATCGGCGGGGCGCAGATCTACCGCCAGATGCTGGACTGGGCCGAGCGCATCTATCTGACGCTTGTGGAGACGGAGATCGACGGGGCGGACGCCTGGTTTCCCATGCTGCCGGAGGCGGACTGGCAGCTGGTGGGGCAGGAGAGCCACCCGGCGGATGAACGGCATCCGTGGCCGTTTCACTTTCAGGTATGGCACAGAAAAGCCCCTCAGTGAGGGGCCTTCCATTCAGAACATCAGCATCTGCAGGCGGCGGCGGTATTTCTTGACCAGTTCCGGGGCTTCGTCCGCCAGCATGTCGAACACGTCCAGCAGCAGCGCCTTCACCTTGCCGTCCATCACGTTCACATCGGGGGTAAGCGCCTTCATGAAGGCTTCAAACGCGCCTTCGTAATCCTGCCGCAGCAGCTTGTGGGCCGCCTCGGCCACCCGCAGCTCCGGGTTGTTGGGGTCTTCCGCCAGTTTCTTTTCCACTTCTTCCAGCGGGCCGGCGGACTGGGCGGTGCGGGCGAATTTGAGAATCAGACCCAGCGGCTTCCCCTGGGCGCTGTTGCGCACTGCTTCCGGCAGGCTGTTGTAGAGTTCCGCCGCTTCGTCGATGCGGCCGGTCTTGAGGAAGATGTTGACCAGATCCAGATGGATGCGGGTGTTGCGCGGGTCTTCCGCCGCCGCCTTCTTGAGCAGTGCGATGGCAGTGTCCGCGTCTCCGGCGCGGAAGGCGGCCAGCGCCTGCTGGCGCAGGTCATCGGAGGCACGCACCAGATGGGGTTCCAGCAGCTGACGGAAGGCGGATTCCGGCTGGGCGCCCATCAGCTCGGCCACCGGCTGGCCGTTCTTGAACAGCTTGAAGGTGGGCACGGAACGCACCCCATACTGCATGGCCAGCGTCTGCTGTTCGTCGATGTTCACCTTGGCGAGAATGAACTGCCCGGCCATCTCTTCGGCCAGCTTTTCCAGCACCGGCATCACCATGCGGCACGGGCCGCACCAGGGTGCCCAGAAGTCCACCAGCACCGGCTGCTGGCTGGAGCCTTCGATGACCACCTGATTGAAGTTGTCCTGGGTGACGTCGATGATGAATTCACTCTTTGCCATGGTCTCGCATCTCCTTCAGTTCGTAGAGTGTCTGCAGCGCCTCTCGGGGTGTCATGGCGTCCGGTTCCAGCGTGTCGATAAATTCCAATATGGGGTCGGGTTGCGGGGTTTCAACAAACAGATCCAGCTGCGGCTGGGCAGGCTGGGCGTTGAGGCTGTGGCGTTCCAGCTCGGCCAGTTTTTTCCGGGCGCGGGCGATGACGGCGCGGGGCACGCCCGCCAGCGCCGCCACCTGCAGGCCGTAGCTCTGGGAGGCGGGGCCGGGTCTGACCTGATGCAGAAAGACGATGCGGTCACCATGCTCCACCGCGTCCAGATGCACGTTGGCCACGCCGTCCAGCTGCTCGGCCAGCTGGGTCAGCTCGAAGTAGTGGGTGGCGAACAGGGTGTAGGCGCCCACCTTGCGCGCCATGTGTTCGGCCACCGCCCAGGCCAGCGCCAGCCCGTCGAAGGTGGAGGTGCCGCGGCCGATCTCGTCCAGCAGCACCAGTGAGTCGGCGGTGGCGTGGTGCAGGATGTTGGCCGTCTCGCTCATCTCCACCATGAAGGTGGAGCGGCCGGAGGTGAGGTCGTCGGAGGCGCCGATGCGGGTGAAGATGCGGTCCACCGGCCCGATGACCGCTTTCTCGGCCGGCACGAAGCAGCCGGCATGGGCCATGAGCACGATCAGCGCCGTCTGGCGCATGTAGGTGGACTTGCCGCCCATGTTGGGGCCGGTGATGATCTGCATGGGCTGCTCCACCAGCACCGTGTCATTGGCGATGAAGGGCTCGTCCGAGAGCGCTTCCACCGTCAGGTGGCGGCCCTGTTCGATATGAATGCCCCGTTCATCGGTGAGGGCGGGGCGGGTGAGGTTGAGGCTGCGGGCCCGTTCGGCGAGCGCGGCCAGCACATCCAGCTCTGCCAGCGCGGCGGCGGCCCGCTGCAGCGGAGCCAGATGTTCATTGAGCCGTTCCAGCAGCTGCTGATAGAGCCACTTTTCCCGCGCCAGCGCCTTTTCGCCGGCGGAGAGGATTCTGTCCTCGAATTCCTTCAGCTCCGGAGTGATGTAGCGTTCGGTGTTCTTGAGGGTCTGGCGGCGCACATAGTCGGCGGGCACGGCATCCGCGTGGGTGCGGGTGACCTCGATGTAGTAGCCGTGCACCCGGTTGTAGCCCACTTTCAGGGTGGGAATGCCGGTGCGTTCCCTTTCCCGCGCTTCCAGCGCCGCAAGAAAGTCGCCCGCCTCGTCCCGGAGGGCGCGCAGTTCATCCAGCTCCGCATCGAAACCCGGCGCGATCACGCCGCCGTCACGAATGGTCATGGGCGGGTTGTCCACCAGCGCCCGGGTGAGCAGGTCGTGCAGCTCAGGCTGTGGCGCCAGCGCCTCGGCCTGTTGCGTCAGACCCGCGCCTGTCAGCGCCTCCTGCAGGGCGGGCAGCTGGCCCAGCGCCGTGCCCAGCTGCACCAGATCCCGCGGGCGGGCGGAATAGAGGGCCACGCGGGAGAGAATGCGCTCCACATCGCCCACCGGCTTGAGCAGCTCGCGCAGGGTGTCCTCATGCCAGCCGTCCAGAAGCTGCTCGATGACGTCGTGCCGGGCGCTGAGGGTGGCACGGTCACGCAGCGGCTGGGTCAGCCAGCGTCTGAGCAGGCGGCTGCCCATGGGCGTGCGGCAGGTGTCCAGAATGGACGCCAGGGTGTGTTCCTCGCCGCCGCGCAGGTTCTCGACGATTTCCAGATTGCGGCGGCTGACCGCATCCAGAATGAGAGTGTCGCCCAGATGCACCCGGCGGAAGCCTGTCAGGTGCTTGAGATCGTGGCGCAGCATGGACTGGGCATAGTGCAGCAGCGCGCCCGCCGCGCCCAGCAGGGCGGGAGCGCCGTCCAGCCCGAAGGCGCGCAGGTCTTCGGTGTCGAACTGGTCGCGCACCTTGCGCGCGCCCGTGTCCGGCTCAAAGTGCCAGTCGGCCAGCGGCGTGACGGCCGCCTCCACCGGCAGGTTCAGTGCGCTGCCTTCCGGCAGCAGGATCTCCGCCGGACTCAGGCGGGCCAGTTCGGCGCGCAGCGCAGTCTCGTCGTCGCATTCACACCCTTCGAAGCGGCCGCTGGAGACCTCCAGCCAGGCCAGCCCGAACCCTTTTTTGAAGGGAAGCACCGCCGCCAGCAGGTTGTCGCGGCGGGCGTCCAGCAGGTCGTCCTCGGTAAGCGTGCCCGGCGTGACGATGCGCACCACCTTGCGCTCCACCGGCCCCTTGCTCGTGTTGGGGTCGCCCACCTGCTCGCAGATGGCCACCGACTCGCCCGCCTGCACCAGTCGGGCCAGATAGCTTTCCACGCTGTGGTAGGGCACGCCGGCCATGGGGATCGGCTCGCCGGCGGACTTGCCCCGTTTGGTGAGGGTGATGTCCAGCAGCGCCGCGGCCCGCTCGGCATCCTCGTAGAACAGCTCGTAGAAGTCCCCCATGCGGTAGAACAGCAGATGGTCGGGATACTCCGCCTTGATGCGCAGATACTGCTGCATCATGGGGGTGTGCTGGCTGAGATCCTGGTTCATGGCAAACCTGTGGGAAATGGGCGTGATATGCTAAAAGACCCTCGGGAGTAAAGCAATGGAACCAAGGGTTGAGCTGACTGAGCGTCTGGCGCAGGCGCTGCTGGCACGGGGCTGGATGCTGGTGACGGCGGAGTCCTGCACCGGTGGCATGGTGGCCGAGTGGTGCACGTCGATCTCCGGCAGCAGCCGCTGGTTCTTCGGCGGCTTCGTCACCTATGACAACCGCGCCAAGATGGAGTGGCTGGGCGTGCGGGAGGAGACGCTGCGGCTGCATGGCGCGGTCAGCGAGCAGACGGTGCGGGAGATGGTGGACGGGGCGTTGAGCCGCTCGCCGGCACAGGCGGCGCTGGCCATCTCCGGCATCGCCGGGCCGACCGGCGGCACGCCGGACAAGCCGGTGGGCACGGTGTGGATCGGCTGGGGGATCGAGGATCGGCGCTGGGCCGAGCGCTTCCACTTCGACGGGGACCGGGACGCGGTGCGCCGGCAGGCGGCGCAGGCGGCGCTGGAAGGGCTGTCGACCCGCCTGCAACTCCTGTAAAATGAAACGCTTATCACACAACCGCCGTTGATTGACGCCATCTATGAAAAACAGCCGTTTTGAGCGCGGAATCTATTTTCTGCCCAACCTGATGACCACCGCGGCGCTGTTCGCCGGCTTCTACGCGGTCATCGCCGGGCTGAACGGCCAGTTCGAGGCGGGAGCCATGGCCATCTTCATCGCCATGGTGTTCGACGGACTGGACGGGCGCATCGCGCGGCTGACCAACAGCACCAGCGCCTTCGGAGCGGAGTATGACTCGCTGGCGGACATGGTCTCCTTCGGGCTGGCGCCGGCGCTGCTGCTCTACAGCTGGGGGGTGAGCGAATTCGGCAAGCTGGGCTGGCTGGCGGCGTTCGTCTATGTGGCGGGCGCGGCGCTGAGGCTGGCGCGTTTCAACGTGCAGGCCGGCAGCCTGAGCAAGAAATACTTTCAGGGTCTGCCGTCACCGGCGGCGGCGGCCTGGGCGGCCGGCTGGATCTGGGTGGTGGAGCATTACGCCCTGCCGATGGAGGTGTCGGCCCATTTTGTCGGGGCGGTGCTGCTGGTGCTGGCCGGGCTGCTGATGGTCAGCAATGTGCGCTATTTCAGCGGCAAGGAACTGAATCTCAAGAAAAAGGTGCCCTTCGTGGCCCTGCTGGTCATGGTGCTGGTGCTGGTGGTGATCGCCATCGAGCCGGCGCTGATCCTGTGGAGCTTTTTCAGCCTGTATGCGCTGTCGGGGCCGGTGATCACGCTCCGGCAGCTGCAGCTGCGCCGCCGACTACGGGCGCAGGCCCGTGAGAATCTGCGCAAGCGGCGCGAACAGGCGGCCGCGCCCGAGGCTGACATGCCGCCGAAGAACAGTTGAGGAACCGAGACATGAGCAACAAGGAACGTCTGATCATTTTCGACACCACCCTGCGGGACGGGGAGCAGAGCCCCGGCGCCTCCATGACCAAGGAGGAGAAACTGCGCATCGCAAAGCAGCTGGAGAAGCTGCGGGTGGATGTGATCGAGGCGGGCTTCCCCGCCGCCAGCCCCGGCGACTTCGAAGCGGTGAAGGCCGTGGCCGAGGTGGTGAAGGAGAGCACCGTCTGCGGTCTGGCCCGTGCGGTGGAGAACGACATCGTCAAGGCGGGCGAGGCGATCCGTCCGGCCGAGAGCGGACGGATCCACACCTTCATCGCCACCTCGCCCATCCACATGGAAAAGAAACTGCGCATGACGCCCGACGAGGTGGTGGAGCGGGCCGTGTGGGCGGTCAAACGGGCGCGAGACTTCACTGACAACGTGGAGTTTTCGCCGGAGGACGCGGGCCGCTCCGAGCTGGACTTCCTCTGCCGCATCATCGAGGCGGTGATTGACGCCGGCGCCACCACCATCAACATTCCCGATACGGTGGGCTACAACGTGCCGGAGCAGTTCGGGGCGCTGTTCAGGCAGCTGATCGAGCGCATCCCCAACTCGGACAGGGCGATCTTCTCCGCCCACTGCCACAACGATCTGGGTCTGGCGGTGGCCAATTCGCTGGCGGCGGTGTGCAACGGCGCCCGTCAGGTGGAGTGTACCATCAACGGCCTGGGCGAGCGTGCCGGCAACACGGCGCTGGAGGAGGTGGTCATGGCGGTGCGCGTGCGGCAGGACTACTTCCCGGTGGACACGCGCATCAACACCCGCGAGATTCTGGCCACTTCACGGCTGGTCTCCAGCATCACCGGCTTCCCGGTGCAGCCCAACAAGGCGATCGTGGGCGCCAACGCCTTCGCCCACGAGTCCGGCATCCATCAGGACGGCGTGCTCAAGCATCGCGAGACCTACGAGATCATGCGCGCCGAGGATGTGGGCTGGAGCGCCAACAAGATGGTGCTGGGCAAGCACTCCGGTCGCAACGCCTTCCGCACCCGCATGGCGGAGCTGGGCATCGAGTTCGACACCGAGGAGGCGCTCAACGAGGCCTTCATGCGCTTCAAGGAGCTGGCCGACCGCAAGCACGAGATCTATGACGAGGATCTGATCGCGCTGGCCACCGACGCGGCCAACCAGATCACGGAGAACGAACGCTACCGGCTGGTGAGCCTGCATGTCTGCTCCGAGACCGGCGAGACGCCCGTGTGCGAGCTGACCCTGTGGATCGATGGCGAGGAGCACAGGGCCAAGGAGGCCGGCGGCGGCGTGGTGGACGCCACCTTCCGTGCCATCGAATCGCTGGTGGACTCCGGCGCCGAGCTCAAGCTCTACTCCGTGAGCAATGTCACCAACGGCACCGACTCCCAGGCGGAGACCATGGTGCGGCTGGAGAAGGCCGGGCGCATCGTCAACGGACAGGGGGCGGACATGGACATCATCATCGCGTCCGCCAAGGCCTACATCAACGCGCTCAACAAGCTGTGCGCGGCCGATGAGCGCGCCCACCCGCAGCGGGAGACCGATGGCGACATCTGAGCCTCGGCGCGTGCCTGCCGTCGTGGTCGCCTGCGTCGTCTGTCGGCAGGGCGTGCGCGCATGAGCGGCCGGCTGCCGGCCGAGCTGCTGCTGGACTGGGGTGAACCCGTCTGGCGGCTGCGAGACGGGGTCTCCCCCATTTTTGCAGGCCGCCGTGCCGGCGCGCCGGTTGCGTCCGAGGACAATGCCCCGCAGAACCCCGGTTTTGCGGGGTTTTTCGTCCCTGAGGCGCTGGATGCGCAGGAAAGCGCCCTGCTGTCTGCCATCGAACGGGTGTTTCCCCAACTGGGCGCGCGTTGTGCGCTGGAGGATCCGGCGCCGCTGCTGGAGGCGGACGGTGGCCGGGCGGTCATCTTCGGCGAGGCGGACTGGCTGGCGGACGCCGATGAACTGCCGGTGCGCCTGTGTGTCGTGCCCGCTCTCGGCCAGATGCTGGAAGACCCGCTGGCCAAGAAGCGCGCCTATCTTGCCCTGCTGAACTTCCTTGCCGACGCATGAGTTGCTTTTCCCATCTGCGTGTCATGGACGTGGACGATCTGGACTGGGTGGAATCCGTGGAGCGGCGCTGCTACCCCATGCCCTGGTCCCGTCGTGGACTGGAACTGGCGCTACGCAACGGGCTGGGCTTCATCTTCTGCGCCGCCGATGAAACGCCACTGGGCTACTGCTTCGTGCAGACGGCGGCCGACGAGGTGGAACTGCTCAACTTCGCCGTGGCTCCGCAGCAGCAGGGACGGGGTGTCGGCAGCGCGGCGCTGCGGGCGCTGCTGGGCCGCTTCGAAGGCGGGCGCTTCGCCCAGATGTTTCTTGAAGTGCGCGCGTCCAACACGCCCGCCATCCGTCTCTACCAGCGCGCCGGCTTCAACGAGATCGGCCTGCGTCCCGGCTACTACCGCAACCCCGACGGCAGCCGCGAGGACGCCGTGCTGATGGCCCACACCTTTCTGCCCGACTTTCCAGCCTGAAAAGCCTGCCTGAAATCGGGGAAAGCGTGGCGATTTTCCGCCGCGACAGACCACCGTCCGGCAAAAATGGGGGAGACCCCATCGTCAGGGCGCTTTCAGCATGGCAGGGCGACTTCTGCGGTGTCGTGCCGTTCGCCGGTGGCGGTGACCGTGGCGTATCGGGTCGGCCTGCAACAATGGAGGGCGCCACACCGGAAAAAATCGACGGAAGGCCGCATTTCCCCCTGTTTTCCGCCAGGCCGCCGGCGCGGTTGCGCGGCGGACCGTATAAACGGGAGAGACCCCGTTCAGTGGGCGTTGCGGGGCGGAAAAGGGTTGTTGGGCGGGCTTTTTCCGATGTGCCGCGGGCGGGTCGGACAGGCATTGGGCAAAAATGGGGGAGACCCCGTGTGGGACGGTGTCTGCCGGTTGCCCGGCAGAGCCTTTGAGAAGCCTCGGCCACTCAGTGACCGCCGTGGCCGAGGCTGCGGGCGTAGAGGGTGAGGGCAAACAGAGCCAGATAGCCCCAGATGACCAGCCCGGCCAGCAGGGTGGCGCCGGTCAGGCGCAGACCGGTCAGCCCCAGCTGTTTCAGCTGGCGCACCAGCACCCACAGGGCGGCGATGGCGGCCAGCACATTGAACAGATTGAAGGCGCGCAGCCACGGGTCATGGCGGAAGCTGGCCCAGGGTTCCGCCGTCTGGGGCAGACCCACCAGCCAGTAGAAGGCGTTCTGCAGATCCGGCGCGTAGTGCAGGAAGAAGAAGGCGCCCACATGGCTGAGGGCGCCGATGAGCATCAGCGGCCCGAGCGCCAGTCCGGCGTGGTCGAACATCTGCCAGAAGGGCACGCGGGCAAATCGGGCCGCCAGCCAGAAGCCGCCGAACACCAGCGCCAGAGTGCCGGCGGTGGCGGTGACCAGCGCACTGAAACCCACCCAGTCCAGCCCACCGAAATCCGGCAGGTGAGCGGCCAGCCAGTGGCCCATCTGCACCCACGGCAGCTGTTCCTTGAGGGCGGAATGCCCCAGAGCGTGATGCAGGCGCATGGTCATGGTGATGACAATCAGCAGGGTGAGAAACACCCACACGGTCATGCGCCGGTCCAGTTTTCCGGAATGGCTCAGCTGGGTCATGGGCGGCACCAGATCCCACCGGACGGCGCTGCAGGCCTGCGCGCAGTCCATGCAGGTGGTGCAGTCCTGCATGTCGTTCTTCTGCTCGAACAGGTAGGGGCGCAGTTTCCACTGGCACGCCTTGACGCAGTCGAAGCTGCGGCAGCTGGTGCAGCGGCTCTGGTCCGTCTCCAGCCGGGCGAAGCCCACCTTGCTGAACGCCTTGGTGACGCTGCCGATGGGGCACAGATAGCGGCAGTAGTCCATGTTGCGGTAGCGGTAGAACATGAACCAGGCCAGCAGGGTCAGCGCCAGAAAGTAGCTGGCGGTGACCAGCGGGTTTTTCAGCAGCCCCGGCCACAGGTAGAGCGGCACCCAGTAGCTGACCACCAGCAGTCCCAGCCCCCACCAGCGGTTGCGCAGCCAGTTGGGCATCAGCTTTTGCGGCCCGGACCGGTTGAGCCAGCGACCGATGAAGCTGTGGGGGCAGATCATGCAGAACACCGGCCCCAGCGTCACCATGGTGGTGATGAGAAAGAAGGGCCAGAACAGTGACCAGAACAGCGCCGTGGTGTAGGGGTTCTCCTCCGCCTTCGGGTAGATGAAGCCGAAGGCGATGGCGGAGAGAAACAGCAGCAGCACCGCGGCCCGCAGGCCCTCCAGCAGCGCGTGGCGGCGCAGCAGCGGGCCGATCAGCGGCCAGTCGAGCAGGTTGCGGGTCATGGCCGGATGTCCTCAGAAGGTGTATTTGTAGCGCAGCTGCACATAGCGCGGCTCGCCCGGCACATAGCTGGTCTTGCTATAGGAGCCATACCAGGTTTTGCTGGCCTCCTCCGCGTAGCGCAGGTCGAACAGGTTGTTCACATTCAGCTGCAGGTCATGGTGGCCGTGCCGCCAGCCCACCATCAGGTCGGCCACCATGTTGTAGCCGGGGTAGCGCTCGGTGTTTTTGTCATCCATGTAGTAGGCGTCCATGCCCCGGCCGGACAGGCGTGCCCGCCAGGCGCCGCGGTGGAAGTCGGCATACAGCATCCAGCGCTGTTCCGGGGTGAAACGCACCGCATTGCCGGAGTAGTCGATGCCGTCGTCCTTGAAATCGATGTAGCGGTAGTCCAGTCCTTCCCAGTTGGCGCCCACATCCAGCCAGCTGAGCAGGGTGTAGCCGAGGCTCAGCTCCAGCCCTTTCTTTTCCGTCCGTCCGGCATTGGTGTAGTAGGTGGCGCCGGTGGCGTCGGTGCGTTTGACGATCTCGTCCTCCAGGTTGATCAGGTAGGCGGCCAGCTCTCCGTGCAGTTTGCCACGGCGGAACCGGGCGCCCACTTCATACTGGGTGCTGGTGGAGGCTTTCAGATCGGCCCCCCTGCCGACGGCATAGTTGGCGGAGACCTCGTTGTCGGTGGGCGCCTGCTGGCCTCGGCTCACATTGGCGTACAGGTTCACGCCCGGCAGGGCCTTGTAGAGCAGCCCGATCTTGGGGGAGAGCAGGTCGTAGTCGGCGCTGTAGCTGTAGCGGCCTGCGCCGGTCACATAGTTGCCGGCGGCGTAGTCATAGCGCTCCCATTGCATGCCGCTCACGTCGAAGTTGAGCCGGTCATAGCGTACGCCGGCGTCCATGGACAGGCGGTCGGTCAACTGCAGGTGCTGCTGGATGTAGCCGCCAAACAGGGTCGAGGTGCTGTCGCTGCGCTCCATCAGCGCGCCTTTTTCGTCGGAGAGCACCTCGGTGATTCTGGTTCCGCTCCATCCTGATGTAACCAGATAATCACGATAGCGGTAGCGCTCGCTCTTGTCGGTGGCGTCCTGCCGTCCGGTCAGGCCCACGACCAGCTGTCCCTTGCGGCCGAACAGGGTGTTGTGGCGGCTCAGCGGCAGATCCAGCCCGACCACATGGTCATACTTGACATTGATGGTACCGGTGACCGGGTGGAAGTGATCCCACCAGTTGGCATAGATGCGCGGCTGGAACCGCCAGTCGCCCAGACGGGTGTCATAGCGGCTGTTGAGAAAGAAAATGTGGCTGTAGCGCCCGCTTTTGACGAAGGCGCTGCCGGTGGCATCCGGCGTGTTGCGGGTCTTGCCGCTGTCCATGTATTCATCGAAACCGGTCTGGTTGAGCGTGCCCGGCAGCTGCAGGTTGGCCTCCGTGTAGCTCAGTTCCGTCTCCAGCGCGCTGTCGTTGTTGAAAAAGTGCCCGTGCTTGAGGCTCACCTGCGTGGTGTCGAATTTGTTCCACTCGCGCCAGTCATTGTCGGAGGCGCGGCGGCTCACATTGAGGGAGAACATGTCATCGGCCCCGGCGCTGAAATGCTTGCGGGCGTTCAGGTCATAGCTGCCGAAGCTGCCCCTGGCCGCCTTGACGCGGTCGCCGGTGGTGTCGAACACCGACTTGGAATGCAGGTAGATGACACCGCCGGTGGCATTGGCCGCCTCGATGGAACCGGGCCCCTTGAACACTTCAAGACTGTCCAGATCGTCAATGTCGATGTAGTCGAAGCGGGTGAAGCTGTCCGGGTCGGTCATGGGCACGCCATCGCGGATGACCATGATTTCGCGCACCCCGTAGCGGGCCTTCAGCCCAGCGCCACGGATGATCAGACGGCTGTCGTAGCCGTTGCTTTTGCTGATGGCCGTCACGCCCGGAATGCCCTTGAGCACGTCGTTGATATTGCGGGGAGCGCGCTGTTCAACCGCCTGCTGGTCCACCACCGTGACGGCGTGGGGCACTTCGCTGGCAGGGGTTTCCATCTTGGTGGCGGTGACGCTGACGGCCTCCATCTCTTCGGCCAGAGCGGGGGTCGATACGGCTGCGAGCACGGCTGTGGCAATAAGCGTTCGGCGCATGATGGACTCCTTTTTCATATTGCAGACCCTAAACACTGATGGATGTGCGGGTATTAGACGATTGAGTGTTCGGGAAAAGTCTGAAGAAAGCCTTGAAACAGGCTTGCGAAAGTATTGAGGTGGCAGGATGGGGATTGACAGCCGGTTTGAGATTTGTTGCCACTGTTGCCGCCTGCCTGGAGAACGGATGACCAGGGCTGAAGGTGACAGGCCGTGACGCTGCATTCGGAGCAGGTCGCACGGCAAAAGGGCGCTCGTCACACCGGAAAAGCCGGCTGACCGCGCATTTCCACGCCATGCTCCGCTCGGCCATCAGCGCGGTTGTACGGCAGGCTGTAAAAACGGGGGAGAGCCCGTTCAGCGGGCATTGCGGGGTGGGATATAGCCACGGAAAGGGCGTTTTTCCGGCACGCCGCAGGCGCGTCAGACGGGCGTTCGCTAAAAACAGGGGAGACCCCGTGCGGAGTCTGTCATTGCGGGCGCGGTCGTGCCCGCCGGGATTCAGGTGCGGTATTCCTGCGGAATGGTGCGGGCGATCACTCTGGCCATCTCGCGGAGCATGGCCGGGTTGGCCGCCAGAATGTTGCCGGACTTGAGGAAGTTCTCGCCCCCGGCAAAATCGGTGACGATGCCGCCGGCTTCGCGCACGATCAGCGCACCGGCCGCGATGTCCCATGGGCGCAGGTTGAACTCCCAGTAGCCGTCCACCCGTCCGCAGGCCACATAGGCCAGGTCCAGCGCGGCGGAGCCGGGACGGCGGATGCCCGCAGTATGCATCATGAAGTGGCGCAGGCTGGCCATGTAGCTGTCCACGAAGTCGAACTCCCGGTAGGGGATGCCGGTGGCCAGCAGCGCCTGTTCCAGCCGCCGCGTCTCGCTGACGCGGATGCGGCGGTTGTTGAGCCGTGCCCCTTCACCCCGGCTGGCGGTGAACAGCTCATCCCGGATCGGGTCGTAGATGACGGCGTGCTCCAGCCGTCCCCTGATGCGGATGGCGATGGAGACGGCGAAGTGGGGAAAGCCGTGCAGGAAGTTGGTGGTGCCGTCCAGCGGGTCAATGATCCACTCCGCCTCGGCGTTCTGCACCCGTCGGCCGTGACCCTCCTCCGCTATAATGCTGTGCTTCGGGTAATACTTCTCGATGGTGTCCACGATGGCCCGTTCGGCCTCGCGGTCCGCCTCGGAGACAAAGTCGTTGTAGGCCTTCTGTTCAACATTCAGGCGGTCGAGGTCGTCAAAGTGGCGGCGCAGCAGGCCGCCGGCCTTTTCGGCCGCCCGGATGGCGATGTTCAGATAGGGATGCATGGGTGTCCTGACATTGAATTTCGGGCGCGGAATTATACCCCACGGGCGGAGCGGAAGGGGCCTTTGAAGGAGTGTGGCATGGAAGCAGTCGTCCGGCCGGACAACCACTGTGACGACCCGCATCTGTCCCGGCTGCGGGTGGTGCTGGTGGAGCCCTCCCATCCGGGCAACATCGGTGGCGTGGCGCGGGCCATGAAGAACATGGGCCTGTGTCGGCTGGCGCTGGTCAATCCGCCGGCGGACTGGGCCGGCGAGCAGGCGCGCGTGCGCGCCACCTCGGCGCTGGATGTGCTGCAGCGGGCGGAGGTCTTCGACAGTCTGGAGGCGGCCATCGCCCCCTGCTCGCTAGTGCTGGGGGCCAGCGCCCGGCTGCGTTCCAGCCGCTGGCCGCAGCTGCCGGTGGACGAGGCGGCCTCGCTCGCCTTCGCCCGGGCGCAGGAGGGGGAGCATGTGGCGCTGGTGTTCGGACGGGAGAAGTCCGGTCTGACCAATGCCGAGCTGGATCTGTGCCATGCGCTGCTGCACATTCCCACCAACCCGGCGTGCAGCTCGCTGAACCTGGCCGCGGCGGTGCAGGTGGTGGCCTGGGAGGTCTATCAGCGCTGGCTGGGTGACGAGAAGCCGGTCAGCAGCACCTTCGAGGGCGCGCCGCGGGTCAGCGCCGAGGTGATGGAGGGCTTCTACGACCACCTGTTCACCCTGCTGGAGCAGGTGGAGTTCATGGACCCGAAGCAGAACGCACATTTTCGCCGGCGCATGCGCAAGCTGTTCCACCGCGCCGGGCTCAATCAGAAGGAAGTGGACATTCTGCGCGGCATTTTCCGCGCCTGTCAGCGCAAACTGGGTGTACTGGACTGAATCATGTGGGAACGTATTCGAGAAGACATCCGCTGCGTGTTCGACCGGGACCCGGCGGCGCGCACCACCTTTGAGGTGCTGACCACCTATCCGGGGGTGCACGCGGTGCTGTGGCACCGGCTCAACCACTGGCTGTGGCAGCGCAACTTCAAGTGGCTGGCCCGCTGGCTCTCCACGCTGGCCCGCTGGCTCACCGGCATCGAAATCCACCCGGGGGCGAAGATCGGCCGGCGCTTCTTCATCGACCACGGCATGGGCGTGGTCATCGGCGAGACGGCGGAGATCGGCGATGACGTGACGCTCTATCACGGCGTCACGCTCGGCGGCACCAGCTGGCAGCCGGGCAAGCGCCACCCCACGCTGCGCGATGGCGTGGTGGTGGGTGCCGGCGCCAAGGTGCTCGGCCCCATCGAGGTGGGCGAGAACGCCCGTATCGGCGCCAATGCCGTGGTGGTGCGGGACGTGCCGGCGGGCGAGACCGTCGTGGGCGTGCCCGGTCATCTGGTCAAGCGTGCCAAGGCCGAGCAGGCGGAGAAGCGCAAAAAGGCCGAGGCGCTCGGCTTTGACGCCTACGGCATCACCCCCGACCTGCCGGATCCGGTGGAAAACGCCATCTACAGTCTGCTGGAGCACATCCACGCGCAGGACTGCAAGCTCCGCGCGCTGGAGGAGGCGGTGGAGAAGCTGGGAGGGCGTGTGGAGGACAACTGCCCGCTGCCGCCGCTGGATGAGGCCGCACTGGATGACGCGTCCGACAAGATGTGATATATTTCCGACCAAAACAGTCGGAAATAGACATATCAACACGCGGGTGACATTATGAAACTGACCTCACGAGGACGCTATGCGGTCACCGCCATGCTGGACATGGCGCTGCGGCCGGAAGGCGAGCGGGTGACCCTCAACGAGATTTCCAGACGTCAGGGCATCTCCCTGTCCTATCTGGAGCAGATCTTCGCCAAGCTGCGCAAGGCGGGGCTGGTCTCCAGCCTGCGCGGGCCGGGGGGCGGCTACACGCTGGCCCGTCCGGCGGATGAGATCAGCGTGGCGCAGATCATCCATGCGGTGGACGAGGTGCTGGATGCCCGCTACTGCGGCGGCGGGCGTGACTGCCACAACGGACAGGAGTGCCTTTCACACCAGCTGTGGAACGACCTGAGCGAGCGTATCGAGAGCTATCTGGACAGCATTACCCTTCAACAGCTGCTCGACGCCCGCCAGCTGGGCGGGCCGGTCGAGGTGACCTTTTCGCGGGAGGCGGCATACTGATGGCAGTGACACTGACGGAATCGGCGGCGGAGCGGGTGAAGCAGATGCTGGCCAAACGGGGCCACGGCGTCGGCATGCGCGTGGGCGTGAAGAAGTCCGGCTGCGCCGGCTACAGCTATGTGGTGGACTACGCCGACGAGGTGGGGCCGGAGGACGAGGTGTTCGAAAGCCACGGCGCCAAGGTGGTGGTCAGCCGCAAGGATCTGGAATTCATCGACGGCATGACGCTGGACTACGTGAAGGAGAACCTGCTCAACGAAGGGTTCCAGTTCAACAACCCCAACGTCAAGGACAGCTGCGGCTGCGGCGAGTCATTCAGTATCTGATAGAATAGCCGCAGTTTTTCAACGGATGGAACACGCGTGGAACGAACTTTTGCCATCATCAAGCCGGACGCGGTGGCGCGCGATCTGATCGGAACCATCATCAGCCGCATCGAAGCGGCTGATTTGCATATTGAGGCCATGAAAATGGTGCACATGAGCCGGCGCGAGGCGGCGGGCTTCTACGCCGAGCACGAAGGCAAACCCTTCTGGGAGACGCTGCTGACCAACATGACCGCCGGCCCCAGCGTGGTGATGGTGCTCTCCGGCGACGACGCCATTGCCCGCTGGCGCGCGCTGATGGGGCCGACCGACCCGGCTCAGGGCGAACCGGGCCAGCTGCGTCATGATCTGGCCGAAAGCATGGAACGCAACAGCGTGCACGGCTCGGATTCGCCGGCCAGCGCCGTGCGCGAGATCGCCTGGTTCTTCGCCGGCATGGAGCTGCATCCCCGTGGCTGACGAACGCGTCGATCTGCTGGGCATGGACCGCCCGGCGCTGGAAGCCTTCTTCGCCGGGCTGGGCGAGAAGCCCTACCGTGCCGTGCAGGTGATGAAATGGATCCATCAGCGCGGCGTGGCGGATTTCGACGCCATGACCGACATCTCCAAGGCGCTGCGGGAGAAACTCAAGCAGATCGCCCGCATACGCACGCCGCGCATCGTGGCGGAGCAGAAGTCCGCCGACGGCACCATCAAGTGGCTGCTGGAGGTGGACCGGCATAATTTCGTCGAGACCGTCTTCATCCCCGAGAAGGACCGGGGCACCCTGTGCATCTCCTCACAGGTGGGCTGCGCGCTGGACTGCAGTTTCTGCGCCACCGGCAAGCAGGGTTTCAACCGCAATCTGGAGAACTGGGAGATCATCTCCCAGATGTGGGTGGCCACCAAGGCGCTGGATGCCGACCCCAAGCGCAACCGCAAGATCACCAACGTGGTCTTCATGGGCATGGGTGAGCCGCTGCTCAACGTCACCCACGTGTTCCCCGCCGCGCGCATCCTCATGGACGACAACGCCTACGGACTGTCCAAGCGGCGGGTGACCATCTCCACTGCGGGCGTGGTGCCCGCCATCGACCGCATGAGCCGTGAGCTGGACGCCTGTCTGGCGGTGAGTCTGCACGCGCCCAACAACGCCCTGCGGGACGAACTGGTGCCCATCAACCAGAAATATCCGCTGGAAGTGCTCATGCCTGCGCTGCACCGCTATGTGGAGGCCTCCAGTCACAAGAAGCACATCGTCATCGAATATGTGATGATCGAGGGCGTCAACGACACCCTTGAGCACGCCGAGGAGCTGAAAACACTGCTGAAGGGGCTGCCGTGCAAGGTGAACCTGATTCCCTTCAACCCCTTTCCCGGCAGCGACTACCGCCGCTCCAGCAACAACCGGGTGCACCGCTTCCAGCGCGTGCTGCTTGACGCCGGGCAGAACTGCACCATCCGCAAGACCCGCGGCGACGACATCGACGCCGCCTGCGGCCAGCTGGCCGGCAAGGTGAAGGACCGCACCGGCCGTCAGCGCAAGTATCAGGAAATTTTCGTGGAAAAGATTGGCTCATGAGCAAGACCATCAGCGCCGTGCGCGGCATGAAGGACATTTTCGGCGACGAGGCGCGCGCCTTCGACCACCTGGTGGACACCGCCACCGACCTGCTGCGCCGCTACGGCTTTCAGCCCATCCGCCTGCCGGTGGTGGAGAAGGTGGAGCTGTTCGTGCGCTCCATCGGCGAGGTCACCGACATCGTCGAGAAGGAGATGTATGTCTTCGAGGACCGCAACGGCGATGTGCTCGCCCTGCGGCCGGAAGGCACCGCCGGCTGCGTGCGCGCCGTGGTGGAGCACAACCTCACCCGCGGCCAGATCCAGAAGCTGTTCTATGTCGGTCCCATGTTCCGCCGCGAGCGTCCGCAGAAAGGGCGCTACCGCCAGTTCCACCAGCTGGGGGTGGAGGTGTTCGGCGTGGAGACGCCGGAGGCGGATGCGGAGCTGATCGCGCTCACCGCCCGCCTGTGGGAGGCGCTGGGCATCAATGGCCTGCGGCTGGAGCTCAACTCCCTCGGCAGCGCCGACAGCCGCCGCCGCTACCGCGAGGTGCTGGTGGCCTATTTCCGCGAGCACTACGACCAGCTGGACGAGGACTCGAAGCGGCGGCTGGAGACCAACCCGCTGCGCATTCTCGACAGCAAGAACCCGGACATGCAGGCGCTGATCGAGGCGGCCCCCAAGCTGACCGACCATCTGGACGAGGCGGATCGGGCGCACTTTGAACAGGTGCGCGCCTATCTGGACGATCTGGGCATCGAGCATGTGGTCAATCCCACGCTGGTGCGCGGGCTGGACTACTACAACCGCACGGTGTTCGAGTGGATCACCACCGATCTGGGTGCCCAGGGCACCGTGTGCGCCGGCGGTCGCTACGACGGACTGGTGGAACAGATCGGCGGCAAGCCGACGCCGGCGGTGGGCTTCGCCATGGGCATCGAGCGGCTGATGGCGCTGCTGCTGGAGCGCAACCTGCTGCCGTATCGCAGCGTGGCAGATGTCTATGTGGTGGCCGTGGGCGAGGGGGCTCAGCGGCCGGCCATGGTGCTGGCCGAGCAGCTGCGCGAGGCGCTGCCTACGCTCAAGGTGCAGCTCAACGCCGGTGGCGGCAGCTTCAAGAGCCAGTTCAAGAAGGCGGACAAATCCGGCGCGGCCTACGCGCTGGTGCTGGGCGAGGACGAAGTGGCCGCGCGGCAGGTGGGCGTCAAGCCGCTGCGCGGTCAGGGCGAGCAGGAGATGGTGGGCTGGGATGAGCTGGCCGATCACCTGCAGGGCCTGTTCTGTTGTTATCTGTAAGGAGTTGAATCCATGAGCCGCTACGAGACCGACGAGGAACAGTGGGAAGCCATCAAGCAGTGGTGGAAGGAGAACGGCAAGTCCATCGTGCTGACGGTGGCCATCACCCTGGCGGCGGTGTCCGGCTGGAAGTGGTGGCAGACGCAGCAGCTCAACAAGGCGCTGCACGCCTCCGGCACCTTCGAGCTGCTGCAGCTCAAGGCCCAGAGCGGTCAGTTCGAAGAGGTGGCCCGCGAGGCCGAACGCCTCAAGACCGAGCAGCCGGACAGCCCCTATGCCAGCGGTGCGGCCCTGTTGCTGGGCAGGTATTTCGCCGAACGCAAGCATGATGCCGCCAAGGCGGCGGAACAGTTCAACTGGGTGGTCGAGCACGCCCCCGAGGCGGCCATGAAGGATGTGGCCCACCTGCGTCTGGCCCGGCTCTATGCCGATCAGAAGCAGTTTGACAAGGCGCTGGTGGAACTGAACAGGGTGCCGCAGACGGGGCTGCCCAAGGCCGAGCAGGCACTCTATCAGTATGTGGCCGGCGAGGTGGCGCTGCTGAAGGGGGACCGTGCGGCGGCCAGAGCGGCCTTTGCGAAGGTGCTCGAGCTGACCGACGCGCAGGACCTGAAACAGCTGGCGCAGCTGCAGCTGGACGATCTGGCCGATGTGGCCAAGGGTGGCTGAGACCATGCGCCTTTTTCTGACCGTTCTACTGCTCGCACTGCTGGCCGGTTGCGGTCACATCACCACCGACGATGGCGAGACGCTCGACTGGACGCCGGTGGTGGATCGGGCCGGGCAGAAGCTGGTGGAAGGGGAGCATGACCGCAATGCCCTGCCGGGCATCGGCGCCCACAATCCCGTGGCCGCGCGTCTGGTGTGGACCCTCTACTACAAACCGCTCAACAGCGCCGACACCCGCGGTCTGCAGTGGGCCGAGGACGGTCAGCGTCTCTATCTGGCCATGCCCAACGGCATGGTCACCGCCTTTTACCGGGAGGAACAGCCCACCTGGGCCAGTCAGGTGGCGTGGCAGACGCTGCTGTCCAGCCCGGTGCTGGCCGGGCCGATCAAGCACGGTGATGTCCTCTACGTGGGCACTGCGGATGGTCAGCTGGTGGCGCTCAACGCCCGCAACGGCGAGGTGGTGTGGAACCGCCAGTTGAGCAGCTCCATCGACGCGGCGCTGGTACCGGCAGGCGACCGGCTGATCGTGCGTACGCTGGACAGCAAGGTGTATGCGGTGCGGCTCGCTGATGGCGGAACGCTGTGGAAGACGGATCACGAGGCGCCGCCGCTGGCGTTGCAGGGGGAGTCTGCGCCGGTGGTCACCGGTGGCAAGGTGGTCGTGGGCTGGGAGAACGGGCTGCTTGAAGCACTCGACCTGACCAACGGTGAGCCGCTGTGGCAGCGTCGTCTGGCCACGCCGTCCGGGCGCACCGATCTGGAACGCATGGTGGATGTGCAGGCGCAGCCGCTGCTGGTCAATGGACGCCTGTATGCGGTGGCCTTCAACGGTCGGCTGGCGGCGCTGGATCCGGACACCGGCGCGCTGGTGTGGGTCAAGGACTTCTCCAGCTACCGGGACATGGTGGCGTTGGATGACCGGCTGGTGGCGCTGGACGATGAGGGCGACCTGTTCGCCTTCGACCTGATCACCGGCACGCGCATCTGGGAACAGAAGGCGCTGCGCCACCGCCAGCTGACCGACCTGCGCCTGTGGCCGCTGGCCAGGAAGGTGGTCACCGGCGACCGGGCCGGGCTGATCCACTTCGTCGAGCCGCTCAACGGCGCCCTGTGGGGCCGCCTGCGCCACCACAGCCATCCGATCGCCGATCTGATGATGCTCTCCGACCATCAGATGGTGGTGGTGGACAACGAAGGCTATCTGTCGCTCTACGAGGTCAGACTGGCGGATGAGTGACGTCACACGCACGCAGGATGAGGCGCTTCGCCGCGCGCTAGAAGGGGCCCAGCCGGAAGAGCAGTCTGCTGAACGGCAGCCGTTGCCTCAGCCGGCATCCCGGCGCAAGCGCAAGCCGGTGGTGGCGCTGGTGGGGCGGCCCAACGTGGGAAAGTCCACGCTGTTCAACCGCCTGACCAAGAGCCGTGATGCCATCGTGGCCGACTACCCGGGGCTGACCCGCGACCGCCAGTATGGCACCGGCAAGGTGGGACGCTTCCCCTACATCGTGGTGGATACCGGCGGTCTCAGCGGCGAGGAGCAGGGTGTGGACCCGCTGATGGAACAGCAGGTGCGTGCCGCGCTGGAAGAGGCGGACGCCATTCTCTTTCTGGTGGACGCGCAGGCGGGCCTGACGCCGGCGGATGAACAGATTGCCGATATGCTGCGCCGCCACTACGGCGACAAGCCGCTCTACGTGCTGGTCAACAAGGCGGAAGGGCGCGATGCGGACAGCGTCCGCGCCGAGTTCTTCGGGCTGGGGCTGGGCGAGCCGCTGGTCATCTCCGCCGAGCACGGCGACCATGTGCGCGAGACCATCGACCATGTGCTGGAGATCGTCGAGCCGCGCCTGCCGGAGGATGATCAGCCGCTGCCGGATGAGCAGGGCGGCATCCGCGTGGCGGTCATCGGCCGGCCCAACGTGGGCAAGTCCACCCTCATCAACCGCATGATCGGCGAGGAGCGGGTGGTGGCCTATGACATGCCGGGCACCACCCGCGACAGCATCCGCGTGCCCTTCGAGCGGGACGGGCAGCGCTACACGCTGATCGACACCGCCGGGGTGCGCCGCCGCAAGAAGGTGTCCGACCGCATCGAGAAGTTCAGCGTCATCAAGGCCATCGAGGCCATGGATCAGGCTCATGTGGTGGTGCTGGTCATCGACGGCTCCGAGGGCATCACCGACCAGGATCAGACCCTGCTGGGCCATGCGCTGGAATCCGGCCGTGGGCTGATCATCGCCATCAACAAGTGGGATGGGCTGGATCCCGACCAGCGCCGGCAGGTGAAGGCGGATCTGGACATCAAGCTGCAGTTTGCCGAGTTTGCCCCGCGCCATTTCATCTCCGCGCTGCACGGTACCGGCGTGGGCAACCTGTTCGACACCATCCGCAAGGTGTATGAAGCGGCCACCCGGCGGGTGTCCACCAGCCAGCTCAACCGGGTGCTGGAGCAGGCGCTGCTGGAGCATCAGCCGCCGCTGGTCAGCGGCCGGCGCATCAAGATGCGCTACGCTCATCTGGGCGCCCTCAACCCGCCGACGGTGGTGATCCACGGCAACATGGTGGACCGGGTGCCCCAGCACTACACCCGCTATCTGACCAATGTCTTCCGCAAGGCGTTCGGCTGGCAGGGCACGCCGGTGAAGATCGAATACCGCGTGACCGAGAACCCCTACGAGGGCCGACGCAGCAAGATGACCCGCCGCCAGATCGAGCGCAAGCGCAAGCTGATGGCCTTCGTCAAGCAGAAGAAAAAGGCCCTGCAGCGCAAGAAACGCGGCAGATGACGGGGTCTCCCCCATTTTTGCCGGGTCGAATTTCCGCACGCCGGGAAAAGACGTGGACGTGTGCTAAAATTGCCGGCTTTTCATTGATTTGGAGCGTTGGAGCGCATGACTGACCGCATCCGCGAAATCCCCTACAACTACACCTCCTTTTCCGACCGGGAGATCGTCATCCGCTTTCTCGGCGAGGACGGCTGGCGCGTCATCGAGGCGCTGCGCGGCCAGCGGCGCACCGGGCGCTCGGCGCGCATGCTGTTCGAGGTGCTGGGGGACATGTGGGTGGTCACCCGCAATCCCTATCTGCAGGACGACCTGATCGAAAACGAGAAACGCCGCGCCCAGCTGATCGAGGCGCTGCGCCACCGCCTGCGCCAGGTTGAAAAACGCCTCAACGGCAATGAGCAGGCGGCGGAGCTGCTGGAACGGGTGCGTGATGCGGTCACGGAATTCGAGGCCTGGTTCCCGGAACAGGCTGCATTGCGGGAGAAAATCCTCAAACGGCTGAAAAAGGTCACCCGTGCCGACAATGTGGACTTCTCCGGTCTTGCGCGCATCAGCCATGCCACCGATGCCACCGACTGGCGCGTGGAGCTGCCGCTGGTGGTCATCAGCCCCGACACCGAGGCGGAGATCGCCCCAATCGTGCAGGCGTGCATCGAGCTGGGCCTGACCATCATTCCCCGCGGCGGCGGCACCGGCTACACCGGCTCGGCCATTCCGCTGGTGCCCAACACCGCCGTCATCAACACCGAGAAGCTGGAATACATCGGCCCGGTGGAGGAGATTCCCCTGCCCGGGCTGGAGGCGGTCAAAGTCAAGTCCGTCCATGTGGAGGCGGGGGTGGTCACCCGCCGCGTGTCCGAGGTGGCCGAGGCCCACGGACTGGTGTTTGCGGTGGATCCCACCTCGCAGGATGCCTCCACCATCGGCGGCAACATCGCCATGAACGCCGGCGGCAAGAAGGCGGTGCTGTGGGGCACCACGCTGGACAACCTCATCAGCTGGAAGATGGTCATGCCCGACGGCCGCTGGCTGGAGGTGACCCGTCTCGAACACAACCAGGGCAAGCTGCACGACCAGAAGACGGTGCGCTTTTCCGTGCAGTGGTTCAAGCACGACGGCCTGAGCAAGGACGGCGACCCCACCATTCTGGAAATGCCCGGGGCCATGTTCCGCAAGCACGGGCTGGGCAAGGATGTCACCGACAAGTTCCTCGCCGGCCTGCCCGGGGCGCAGAAGGAGGGGTGCGACGGCATCATCACCTCCGCCCGCTTCATTCTGCACCGCATGCCGGCGTTCACCCGCACCTTCTGTCTGGAATTCTTCGGCCACGACCTGAGCCAGGCGGTGCCCGCCATCGAGGAGATCACCGCCTTCATGGAGAAGAAGCGGGCCGAGGGCGTGGTGCTCTCCGGGCTGGAGCATCTGGACGAGCGCTACATCAGGGCAGTGAAATACAATACCAAGGCCGACCGGCGCGAGCTGCCCAAGATGATCCTGCTGGGGGATGTGTCCGGCGACAACGGCTTCGAGGTGGCCAAGACGGTGGAAGAGATCGTCGAGATGGCCCGAAAGCGTGACGCCGAGGGCTTCATCGCCATCGACGAAGCCTCGCGCAAGGCCTTCTGGGCCGACCGTGCCCGCACCGCGGCCATCTCCGCCCACACCAACGCCTTCAAGATCAACGAGGACGTGGTCATCCCGCTGTCCCGCCTCAACGAATACAACACCGGCATCGAGAAGATCAACATCGAGCTGTCGCTGGACAACAAGCTGGCCTGCGTGGACGCCATGCTGGCCTGGCTGCGCTCCGATGCGCCGGAGCTCAAGGCGCGCGAGTGCATCGAAACCGGTGAAGGGACGGTGGAGGATCTGGTGCACCATCGGGTGCAGGCGGCCATCGACCATCTGGAGGCGGTGCGTGCCCGCTGGCAGCTTTGGCGGGACAACTTTGACACCCCCGCCGCCGAGCTGATGGACAGACTGCCTGAAGACGTGCGCGGCCGGGTGCGGGCGGGCGACACCCTCATGGACCTGCTGCTGCGCCGCGACCTGCTGGTCAAGTTCCGCACCGAGGTGACCCCCTTCCTGCGGGAGAACTTCCTCGGTTACGACTTCGAGCCGGTGCTGGACAGGCTGCGCCAGATCCATGCCGATTACAAGAACGTGCGCCTGTTCGTGGCGCTGCACATGCATGCCGGCGATGGCAACGTGCACACCAACATTCCCGTCCACTCCGACAACTACGAGATGCTCAAAAAGGCCGACGAGGTAGTGGACCGGGTGATGGAGCTGGCACTCTCACTGGATGGGGCCATCTCCGGCGAGCATGGCATCGGCCTGACCAAGATCAAGTATCTGGAGCCGGAGAAGGTCGAGAAGTTCGTCGAATACAAGAACCAGATCGACCCGAACCATGTGTTCAACCGCGGCAAGCTGATGCCCGACTCCAGCCTCGATGTGGCCTACACCCCGTCGCTGACGCTGGTGGAGCAGGAGGCGCTCATTCTGGAGGCCACCGATCTGGACGCGCTCAACAACGAGATCCGCCACTGCCTGCGCTGCGGCAAGTGCAAGCCGGTGTGCCAGACCCACATTCCCCGCGCCAATCTGCTCTACTCGCCGCGCAACAAGATTCTCGCCACCGGCAGCGTCATCGAAGCGTTCCTGTATGAGGAGCAGACCCGCCGCGGCGTGTCGCTGCACCACTTCGACGTGATGAACGACATCGCCGACCACTGCACCGTGTGCCACAAGTGTGCCAATCCCTGCCCCGTGGACATCGACTTCGGGGATGTCACCATTCACATGCGCAACATCCTCACCCGCATGGGCAAGAAGCGCACCAGCCTGATGACGAAGGCGGCGCTGTTCTACCTCAACGCCAAGTCGCCCAATGTGGTCAAGGCGCTGCGCACCACCCTCATCGGCTGGGGCGCGACCGCCCAGCGCATGGGCTACCGCCTGTTCCGCGTACTGGGCGTGTTCAAGCCCCAGTTGACCGAGCTGCCGGAACGCACCGACAGACCGCAACCGGTGCAGAAACAGGTGATCCACTTCGTGCGCAAGCCGCTGGACACCGGTCCCAATGAGCCGCCCATGCGCGCCCTGCTGGGGCTGGAGGATCCCCGCTACGTGCCGGTGCTGCGCCGTCCGGACGTGGGCGAGGACGCCGAAGCGGTGTTCTATTTCCCGGGCTGTGGCTCCGAGCGGCTGTTCTCCGACGTGAGCCTGGCCACCCTGGCCATGCTCTATGACGCCGGCGTGCAGACCATCCTGCCGCCGGGGTATCTCTGCTGCGGCTACCCGCAGACCGCCGCCGGACAGGAAGACAAGGGCATGCAGATCACCACCGAGAACCGCGCCCTGTTCCACCGGGTGGCCAACACCCTCAACTATCTGGACATCACCACGGTGATCGTCTCCTGCGGCACCTGCCACGACCAGCTGCTCAAATACGAGTTCGAGCGCATCTTCCCCGGCTGTCGCCTGCTGGACATTCACGAGTTCCTGCTGGAGCGGGGCTACAAGGTGGAAGACGTGCCCGGCGTGAAATATCTCTACCACGACCCGTGCCACACACCCATGAAGAGTCACGACCCGCTCTCCGTGGCCCGGGGATTGATGGCCGGCACCGAAGTGAAGCTCACCGACCGCTGCTGCGCCGAAGCCGGCACGCTGGCGGTCAGCCGTCCGGACATTTCCAACCAGCTGCGCTTCCGCAAGGAGCAGGAGCTGTTCAAGGGCATCGAGGACCTCACCGGCGAGGCGCACCGGGTCAAGGGCGAGGTGAAGATTCTCACCAGCTGCCCCGCCTGTCAGCAGGGCCTCAACCGCTATCAGGACAGCACCGGCCTCAAGACCGACTACATCGTGGTGGAGATGGCGCGCCTGCTCAAGGGCGAGGGCTGGAAGCGGGACTTCCTTACCGAACTGCGCCAGAAGAACGCCGTGGAGAAGGTGCTGCTCTGATGAGCGTTTTCGGGCAGGCGCTCAGTCCCCTCTGGGTGCCTGCTCAAGCCACGCATCCATGGCCTCGACATCCATGGGGCGCCCGTAGAGATAGCCCTGCGCCCGGCGGAAGCCCAGGGCGGTGAGGAAGGCCGCCTGTTCGGCGTTTTCCACCCCTTCGACCACGCTTTCAAGCCGGAAGGTGTCCACAATGTTCTTCAGCAGGCGCACCAGATCGGCGTCCTGCGGGTTGTCCGGCAGGCCGCTGACGAAGGCGCGGTCGATCTTCAGCTCGTCGATGGGCAGGCTGTGCAGGTAGCGCAGGGAAGAATAGCCGGTGCCGCGAAGTCGTCAATGGAGATCTTCGCCCCCAGGCCACGCAACTCGGCCAGTCTGGTCAGCTCGGCCTCATCGCACTTGAGAATTTCCGCTTCGGTCAGCTCCAGCGTGAAGCCCGGTTCACCGGCGGCCTCCCGCAACCGCTCGAACAGCCGCGGATTCTCAAGATCGCTGATGACGCAGTTGACCGACAGGTTCAGCGCGCCATGCTGCTGGCGCCAGCAGTGCCACTGATTCAGGGCCTGTTCCAGCACCAGTGCGTCCAGCTGGGCCATCAGCCCCTCTTCACGGGCGATGGAAAGGAACTCGGCGGGACTGATCAGACCTTCATCGGGGCGGTGCCAGCGCACCAGCGCTTCCATGCCCACCGGTCGGCCCGAGGTCATCTCCACCTGCGGCTGGTAGTGCACTTCGAAACGTTCCGGGTGGGCATGCAGATCGTTGCGCAACGCCTCGGCCAGCTGATGCCGGCGGCTGAGGGTTTCCAGCATGGAGGGCGCAAAGGCGAGAAAGTGTGTGCCCGGCAGGGTGGCATGATTGCGTTTGAGATAGCGCAGCGCCGTCTGAGCGGTGCGGATCAGGCCATCTGGCGTGTACGCATCCTGCGGGGCACGGCTGCAGCCCATGCTGGCTGACAGGTGCAGCACGTGATCCTCCACTTCCAGCGGTTCACGCACCAGCGCGTGCAGCCGTTCACAGTGGAGTGACCACTCTCCGGCAGGCAGGATGATGGCGAATTCGTCCGCATTGTAGTGAAACACCTGATCCGGATAGGCGGCAGTGAGTCGCTGCCCCAGCGCCTTGAGCACCGCATCGCCGAAGCGATGGCCATGGCGGTTGTTGAGGGTGCCGAAATCGGCCAGATCCAGCATGGCCAGATAGAAGGTCTGGCCTGAGGTCAGCAGGTGCGCCAGCGTCTCCTGTAGAGAGCGTTTCCCGGGCAGGCCGCTGACCGGGTTGTAGGCCTGGAGGTAGTCGAGCCGCCGGCGCTGGTCGCGCAGCAGCTCCATCAGCTGCATGCGGTCGGTGATGTCATAGACGATGCCTTCCATACGCAGCGGTGTACCGTCCCGGTCCCGGATCACCAGTCCCTTTTCATGGATCCAGGCAGTGCGGCCATTGCGCAGGTGGATGCGGTGCTGCAGGTCGTAGTAGGGTTTCTCGCCCTTGAGCACGGCGTCGATTTCCGCCATGACTCGCTGGCGTGTGGGCTCGTCCAGCACGGCCAGAAAAGCCTCGAACGAGGGTTTGAAGGTAGCGATGTTCTCGCCGTAGATGCGGATTTTGGTCTTGCTCCAGACCACCTCCCCGGAGGCGATGTCCCACATCCAGTAGCCCACATGAGCCACTTCCTCGGCCAGCTTGAAAAGGTCGAGACAGGCTTCGGGCGAAATTGCAGGGATGTTCCTGTCCATGGGGTGAGTTTAACCCACATGGACGGACGGAAGGAAGGCGCAGGGGCGGACGCGCCGCACCCGCTCGATGGCAGGAAAGCTTACTTGGCCTTCTGGCTGGAGAAATACTGGGCGATGGCCTTGATGTCTTCGTCGCTCAGTCCCTTGGCGAAGCGGTTCATCATGTCGTTGCGGCGGAAGCCGTCACGATAGGCCTTGAGTGCGTTTTCCAGATACTGGGCATGCTGACCGGCCAGTTTGGGAAAGATGGGAGAGGTGCTGTTGCCGTCTGCGCCATGACAGCCGATGCAGGCCTGTGCCTTGGCCGGCATGTCGGCAGCCAGAGCGGCGGTTGAGATCAGAGCGGCGCCCAGCGCCAGTGCAGCAATACGCATTTTCATGGTGAGACTCCTGTCGGTTTCATGAAGATGGCTCACATTTTAGCCAAAGGCGGCGCATCCGGCCATGCAGAAAGGTGATGGCCGCATAAGCAGGGGGTTCGAGTGCTCCAAAATGGAAAAACCGCCCGAAGGCGGTTTTTCCATCACTGAATCGCCGTGCTGAATTACTTCAGGGTGGCGATGTAGGCAGCGATGTTTTCGATGTCCTGATCGGACAGGCCCTGCGCCATGGGCGCCATCATGGAAGTCATGGGGCCCACCTGTTCGCCAGCCTTGTACTTGTGCAGCTTGGCAGCGATGTCAGCAGCGGACTGACCGGCCAGCTTGGGACCGACACCGCCTTCACCGTTGGCGCCGTGGCAGCCAACGCAGGTGGAACCGTAGGTAGCCTTGCCGGCGTCAGCGTTGCCGCCTGCGAAAGCAGACGCGCCGAAGGAAACCAGACCAGCAGTTGCCAGAGCGATGATCATCTTTTTCATAGGATCTCTCCTTTGTGTTTGAAAACGTGCGCTGTGCGCTCGATTTCTATTATCGGTGCCTGTCGCCGTTTTGGAAGACGTCAAGCATGACAGAAGTCTTGAGATATCGCCGGTTGCCCGTTGACATCATTCGGCACATTATCTGCCATGCCCGCACCGTTTGCAATTACTTCTCGCGCAGCTTCTGCGGCAGGATGAACGCCAGCGCGATCAGCGCGCCGCCGAATACCAGCGCCACCACGATGCCCGGCACGGAATCGAAGATGGCCGGCATCACATGGCCGTGACGCACCACACCGTCGGCCAGCGTCACCTTCGGGCCCAGATCGCTGACCAGCTGGAACAGCGGGGTGGAGGTGAGCCAGCCCCAGCTGAGGGCGATCAGGAAGGTGCCCACCAGGCCGCCGATGACATAGACCACCGCGTCCAGACGGCCTTCGCCCAGCGCCGCCACGCCGGTGCCCGGGCACAGGGCTGCCAGGGCGAAGCCCACACCGAAGATCAGTCCGCCGACGAAGGTGCCCCAGTAGGCGGCGCGGATGCTGAAGTGCACCGCACCGGGCGCCACGGTGTTGATGGTGAAGATGGCGATCATGGTCAGACCGATGGAGAAGAGGATGATCTTCTCCAGCTTCAGGTCCGAAAGGCGCAGCATGTCGATCAGACGGGTCGGGTTGGTGGCGCCGATGCGGTGCAGCACGAAGCCGAAGGCGCCGCCGAGAATGATGGCCAGCAGGATTTCCATGTCACTGTCCTCCACGCTTGCGGTAGATGAGAATGGCCAGCGGAATGGCGGTGGCGAACACGCCAGCGGCGAACAGCAGGCTGGAGACCGCCGTCTGCGAGATGCCGCTGATCATGTGGCCGGAGGTGCAGCCGCCGGCCAGACGGGCGCCGTAGAGGGTCAGCACGCCGCCGACGAACGCCATGGCGTAGCGCAGCAGCGGCCGGTCGCCGAAATAGCGGCGGAAGCCTTCCGGCGCCATCTTGTCCTTGCCTTCCGGCTTCGGGCCGCCGGTGAGCACGGAGAGGAAGGCGCCGCCGATCATGGCCAGCACGAAGATGAAGCCGTAGTTGACCGGATTGTCAGCCGCCTTCGCATAGGCGCCGTGGGATTTGTTGATGTAGGGGTTGGGGGAGTGATAGACCTGCCTGCCGTTCTTCTCCTCGACGGTGTAGATGTCGGGATCAATAGCCTTCCAGATCATGGTGTCGAGCACGGCGAACTGGGTGGAGACGCCGATGGGCTTGACCAGCAGGAAGGCGGCGATGGCCACGGCGGCCATGGCCAGCCCCCCCTTGAGCCAGTTCCATTCACCTTTTGGATACATGACGGTTCCTCCGTTTGCAGGGGGTTGGATTTTCAGGGCCGAAAAAATTCTAACATGCTGAAGATAAGAGAATAATAATCACTTTATGGGGAGGAATAAGTCATGCTGATCATCATCCGCTTCTGGCTGTTTGTCATCGCCATGACGGCGCTGAGCTTTCTGGTGTTGCGGTTGCTGGGGCGCACGGTGGCGCTGTTGAAGCTGTTTCTGTTCTGGCTGGCGGTGACACTGGCCTCCGTGGCGGTGCTCTACGGCTTTTCGCTGCTGCTTTCCGGCGCCTGAACGCAAAAACCCCCGCAGAACAGCTTTTCTGCGGGGTTTTTCGTGACATGTCCGGTCGCGTGCTGCGGCCGTCCGGCAAAAATGGGGGAGACCCCGTCCCGACCCGCCTTTTACGGCATGAGTGTGGGTTTTTCGCGCATTTTTTCGGCGCGTCCGCGCGCCGCTGCGCAAAATCAGGGGAGACCCCATTGGCCAGACGAGCTTTCCGGCCAGAAAGGGGGCGGCGCGGCCTGCTGGTGACCCTGTGCGGCGTGGTGTGCCCCGGTGGTGAAACGGGCAACTCCCGCTTCAGGGGGCTTCAGCGCATGCGTCTGAGCACGTCGTCGCCGTCGATGAAGTGGTGCTTGAGGGCGGCGGCCACATGCACGCCCACCAGCATCAGCAGCAGCCAGGCCAGCAGCTCATGGCCTTCCTTGAAAAATTCGTGCAGCATTTCGTTCTCGCCGATGAGCATCGGCATGGCTACACCGAAGAACAGGGGCGCCTCGCCCTTGGTGGTGATGGCCAGATAGCCGAAGGCGGCCACCAGCAGCACGCCCAGATTGAGCGCTATCTTCATCAGGTCGGCCAGCCGGCATTCCCACGGACCCATGTGGGGCGGATAGACAGGCTGGGTCTGCAGCTTGCTGACGGGAATGCGGATCAGCACCAGCAGCGCCAGCAGGATGCCGAGGCTGGTGTGCAGGCCCAGCTGTGAGGGATCATCGTCGTCCATGAGGTCGCCAATGACGAACTGCACGAAAAACAGTGCGGCGATGCCCCAGTGCAGCAGTTTGCTGACCAGACCGTAGCGTTCGGTGGTGTTCCACAGTTGCATGGTTGTCGTCTCCTCTGATGGTTAAAGGTCGAATTCTTCCCGCAGCCGCTGGAAGCTGTGATAGCGGCTGAAGGCGATCTCACCGTCGGCCACGGCGGCCAGCACGGCGCAGCCGGGCTCGTCGGTGTGGGTGCAGTCATTGAAGCGGCAGCCTCGCGCCACCTCGTGAATGTCCGGGAAGCAGGCTTCCAGCGCCTTGAGGTTTTCCGGCCTCTCCGGGCTGAACAGGCGCACGCCGGGCGAATCGATCAGATCGCCGCCTTCCGGCAGATGATACAGCACGCTGTTGGTGGTGGTGTGCCTGCCCAGTCCCGTGGCCTCGGACAGGGCGCCGATGCGGATGTCCAGGTCGGGAATGAGTGCCTTGATCAGCGACGACTTGCCGGCGCCGGAAGGACCTACGAACACCACGGTATGCCCTTTGAGCGCGTCGCGCAGGTCGTCCAGGCCGCTGCCATCTACCGCCGAGACGGGCAGGATGGGCAGCTCCAGCTCGTCATAGGCCAAGAGCGTTTCCGCCAGCGCTTCCCATTCCTCTTCGCTTTCGATCAGGTCGGTCTTGTTGATGATCAGAAGTGGCTCGAAGCCTTGCTGGCAGCAGGCCACCAGATAGCGGTCGATCATGTCCGGATGCACGCCCGGGTCCAGCGGCGCCACGATGCCGATGCGATCGATGTTGGCGGCGATCATGCGGTCCTGCCCGCGGAAGCCGGGACGGGCCAGCAGGCTCTCGCGCGGTTCCAGCGCGATGACCACGCCTTCGCCTGGCACGCCGGTTTCCGTCCACAGCACCCGATCGCCAGCCACCAGCTTGCCCAGGTTCTGGCGGATGGCGCAGTTGTGGTGTTCTCCCTGTTCGTCCTCCACCAGCACCCGCTTGCCGAAGTTGGTGATGACCACGCCGTTGCAGGCGCTGGCGCGTTCCTCCGGTGTCAGCGCCTCGGCGTTGCGGCGCTTTTCCACCCGGCGCTGCTGCTGGCGGTTGAGTTTGCGGCGCGTGTGCTTGCCCATGGGTTTCAGGTCCCGCAGAAAGTCTGTGTGATGCGCTCATGGGGCTTTGGCGGCGCCATGAACGGTCGTGTGGACGCATTGTCGCAGAAAGGCTGTCGCACTGCATCCAGCAGGGTGTGCAGCGGGGCAAGATCGCCCGCCTCCGCCGCATCCAGCGCTCGCTGCACCTGATGGTTGCGGGGAATCACCGCGGGGTTGGCCTTGTCCATGTCTGCGGCGGCCTGCTCGGGCGGCCGTGCCAGCTGGGTGCGCCAGCGTCGCAGCCACGCCTGCCAGCGGGCGTCGTCCGGCAGGCCGTGAGAGGGATCGCCCCGCAGCCAGGCCGCCAGCCGGCGGAAGGTGAGGGTGTAGTCCTGTTCCGTTTCCGCCATCAGTGTCAGCAGGTCGTAGATGAGCGCGCGGTCCGGTTCGGGCAGGGCCAGCTTATCCGCCATGCCCGCCAGCCAGTGCTTTTCCAGTTGCGGGCCGAAGCTTTCCAGCGCCGTCTGCGCCAGCGTGCGCGCACGGTCGGCGTCCGTATCCAGCAGCGGCAGCAGGGTTTCGGCCAGACGGGTCAGGTTCCACGCTCCCATGGTGGGCTGGTTGGCGAAGGCGTAGCGTCCGCCGGTGTCGATGCTGCTGAACACCGTGTCCGGATGATAGGTGTCCATGAAGGCGCAGGGGCCGTAGTCGATGGTCTCACCGGCGATGCTCATGTTGTCCGTGTTCATCACCCCGTGGATGAAACCCACCTGCAGCCAGCGGCTGATCAGCCCGGCCTGCCGGGCAATGACGCTTTCCAGCAGCGCCAGATAGGGGGTGTCCGCTTCCCGGCAGGCGGGATAGTGGCGGTCGATGGCGTAGTCGGCCAGGGCACGCACCGTATCAGCGCTCAGGCGGGCCGCCAGCTCGAAAGTGCCCACGCGGATGTGGCTGGCCGCCACCCGTGTCAGCACGGCGCCGGGCAGGGGGCGCTCCCGCCATACCGTTTCACCTGTGGCGACCACCGCCAGCGAGCGGGTGGTAGGAATGCCCAGCGCGTGCATCGCCTCGCTGATGACATATTCCCGCAGCATGGGGCCAAGCGCCGCGCGCCCGTCGCCTTGGCGGGAGAAGGGCGTGCGTCCGCTGCCCTTGAACTGAATGTCCCACAGACGGCCGTCAGGGTCGCGCCACTCGCCCAGCACCACGGCGCGGCCGTCGCCCAGCAGGTTGAAGTGGCCGAACTGATGGCCCGCATAGGCCTGCGCGAAGGGGCGGGCGCCCGGTGGCAGGCGGTTGCCGGAAAAGACTTCGGCCCTGTCGATGTCGGCCAGCCACGGGGTCAGGCCCAGCGCATCGGCGAGCCGGTCATTGAAGAGCATCAGGTGCGGGGCACGCACCGGCACCGGGTCGATGCGTACCCACAGCGGTTGTGGCAGGGTGGTGTAGCCGTATTCCAGCGGCCAGTTCATTCAGCCAGCAGCTGGTCGATCTTGGCGGCCAGAATCAGGTCGTTGAGGGTGATGCCCTTGGCGGCATGGGTGGTGAGGGTGATGCGCGCCTCGTTGTAGCCGAAGCAGATTTCCGGATGGTGATCCTCTCGGTGCGCCAGCCACGCCACGGCGTTGATGAAGGCCATGACCTGATAGTAGTTCTTGAAGGAGAAGGTCTTGCTGATCGTCTTGTAGTCCAGACTCACCTCCCACCCTGGCAGCTGGGACAGATAGCTCTCGATGGTGGGGATGATCAGCGGCTTGCTGCCCTTGGGAATGTACTCGCAGCGTTCTTCCAGCAGGATCTTGATCGGTTCTGCGGTGTCAGTCATGTTTCAGGCCCTCCAGATGTTGAATGCGTATCGGCGCCGGCGGATGGCTGTCATGCCAGGCGGAATACCACGGGTCCGGCGTCAGGGTGGCGGCGTTGTCCCGATAGAGCTTGAGCAGGGCGCGGATCATGGGATCGGCACCCACGGTTTCCACCGCGAAGGCGTCCGCCTCGAACTCATGTCTGCGGCTGAGCCACGCCATCAGCGGGCCCAGCCAGAAGAAGAACACGGGCACGGCGGTGACAAACAGCAGCAGCGCCATGCCCGGCGTCTGGTATTCGGTGCCGAGACCGGTGTAGAACTCGGGTCGCTGCATCAGGGTGTTGAGCAGCCAGAAACCGGCCAGGCTGATCAGCCCAGACAGCAGCAGGCGCTTTTTCACATGCCCGTGTCTGAAATGGCCCAGCTCGTGGGCCAGGACGGCTTCGATCTCCTCCGGTGCCAGTTTTTCCAGCAGGGTGTCGAAGAAGACGATGCGCTTGTGCCGACCCGTGCCGGTGAAATAGGCATTGCCATGACTGGAGCGGCGCGAGCCGTCCATGACGAAGATGCCGTCCGAGGCAAAGCCGGTCTTCTCCAGCAGCGTCTCGATGCGCTGGCGCAGCGAGGCATCCTCAAGCGGGGTGAATGTGTTGAACAGCGGTGCGATCCACCTGGGGAAGGCCCACAGCAGGGCGAATTGCACGCCCATCCACAGCAGCCAGGCCCACAGCCACCACTGGGCATCCATCAGCCGGGCCATCAGCCACAGCAGCGCATAGACCAGCGGCACGCCCAGTACCGCCCCCAGCAGCCAGCCCTTGATCAGGTCGATGACGAACTGCTTTGGCGTGGTGCGGTTGAAGCCGAATTCCGCCTCCACCCTGAAGGTGCGCAGAATCTGAAACGGCAGGTGCAGCAGGCTCAGGAACCACAGGGTGCCGAGCACGAACAGGGTGTCCCGCCACAGCGGCGGCAGATCCACCTGCTGCCAGGCGGCGTAGAGGTCGTTGAAGCCGCCGCCCAGAGTCATCACATACAGCAGTGCCGTGTCGAAGAAGAGCCGGTAGCGTTCCAGCTGCAGCCGGGCACGGGTGTAGTCGGCCGCCTTCTGATGGTCTGCAAGGCTGACGGTGTCGGCAAAGGCCGGCGGCACCCTGTCGCGGTTGAGGGCCACCGCCAGCAGCTGGCGGATGTTGAGCAGCAGTTCGATGGCCAGCTGGGCCGCCAGCGCGGTGACGAAAAGGGTGGAGATCCAGTTCATTTCGGTGTTCGCCTGTTGCGATAATAGGCAGGTTATTTTACGGGAGCGCGACCATGGACAAGGACAACAATCTCATCTGGATCGATCTGGAGATGACCGGGCTGGACCCGCAGCGGGACACCATCATCGAGATCGCCACTCTGGTAACCGACAGCGAACTGAATGTGCTGGCCGAAGGGCCGGTGCTGGCTGTCGCCACCGACGAGGCGGTGCTGGCGGCCATGGACGACTGGAACAGGACGCATCACGGCGCCTCCGGCCTGCTGGATCGCATCCGCAGCGAGGGGGTGCCCATGGAGGAGGCGGAGCGGGCCACGCTGGACTTTCTCAGCCAGTGGGTGAACCCGGGCAAATCCCCCATGTGCGGCAACAGCATTTGTCAGGACCGCCGCTTCCTCGCCCGCCAGATGCCAGAGCTGGAGGCCTTCTTCCACTACCGCAATCTGGATGTGAGCACCCTCAAGGAGCTGGCCCGCCGCTGGGCGCCCGCCGTGCTGGACAGCGCCGGGGACTGCAAGCGCGACATCCATCTGGCGCTGGAGGACATCAAGGATTCCATCTGTGAACTGCGTCACTATCGCCGCCACCTGTTTGCGCCGGAATATCGCGGTGCGGGTGAGTGATAGATTGTTATAATATTTCGTTCTTTTCCATTTTTAACCAACACTTTGGAGGACGAAGTTGTGGAATTGACAGGGGCCCAGATCGTCATCAAGTTTCTTGAAGACGAGGGCGTAGAGCACATCTGGGGGTATCCGGGCGGCGCCGTGCTGCCCATCTACGATGCCCTGGACACGGACGCCGAAAAGCTCCAGCACATTCTGGTGCGTCACGAGCAGGCGGCCGTGCACGCAGCAGACGGCTACGCGCGCTCTACAGGCAAGCCCGGTGTGGTCCTGGTCACCTCTGGTCCCGGCGCAACCAACGCCGTGACCGGCATCGCCACCGCCTACATGGACTCCATTCCCCTGGTTGTGCTCACCGGTCAGGTGCCCACGGGCATGATCGGTCTGGACGCCTTTCAGGAGGTGGATACGGTTGGCGTGACCCGGCCCATCGTCAAACACAACTTCTTGGTCAAGGATGTCAACGACCTGGCGATGACGCTCAAAAAGGCGTTCCACATCGCCACCACGGGCCGACCGGGTCCGGTGGTCGTGGACATTCCGAAGGATGTGCAGACCGCCACAAGCGACTACGAATATCCCCAGGAAGTGAAACTGCGCTCCTACCAGCCGGTGACCAAGGGGCACAGCGGCCAGATCCGCCGTGCCGTGGACATGATGCTGGAGGCGGAGCGCCCCATCTTCTACGTGGGCGGCGGCGTGGTGCTGGACGACGCCTCCGAGCAGCTGACGGCGCTGGCGCGCAAGCTGGGCTACCCGGTCACCACCACGCTGATGGCGCTGGGCGCCTATCCGGCGTCCGACCGGCAGTGGCTCGGCATGCTGGGCATGCACGGCACCTATGAGGCCAACCTGGCCATGCACCATGCCGACACGCTGATCGCCATCGGCGCGCGCTTCGACGACCGGGTCACCGGCAACATCGAGCGTTTCTGCCCCAATGCGAAGATCATTCACGTGGACATCGATCCTGCGTCCATCTCCAAGAACGTGCAGGTGGACATTCCCATCGTGGGGTCGGTCAGAAGCGTACTGGAGGACATGAACCACCTGCTGGACCGCCAGCTGGAGAAGGGGGTTGCGCCGGACGAGGAAAAGCTGAAGGCCTGGTGGGATCAGATCGAACAGTGGCGCGCGGTGGACTGCCTCAAATACGGCCCGTCCGTCGGCCAGATCAAGCCGCAGGCGGCGGTGGAGGCCGTGTGGAAGGTGACCAACGGCGACGCCTTCGTCACCTCGGATGTGGGCCAGCACCAGATGTACGCGGCGCAGTACTATCGCTTCGACAAGCCGCGCCGCTGGATCAACTCCGGCGGTCTGGGCACCATGGGCTTCGGTCTGCCCGCGGCCATGGGCGTGGCGCTGGCGCATCCGGACGAGACGGTGGTGTGCATCACCGGCGAGGGCTCCATCCAGATGAACATTCAGGAGCTGTCCACCTGCCTGCAGTACGGCTTCCCGGTGAAGATCGTCAACCTGAACAACGGCTTCCTCGGCATGGTCCGCCAGTGGCAGGAGCTGTTCTACGAGCGGCGCTACTCCATGTCCTACATGGACTCCCTGCCGGACTTCGTGGCGCTGGCGGAGGCCTACGGCCACGTGGGCGTGCGCATCGAGAAGCCGGAGGAGCTGGAGTCGAAGCTGGCGGAGGCCTTTGCCATGAAGGACCGGCTGGTGTTCATCGACATTCAGGTGGAGAAGGCGGAGAACGTCTATCCCATGATCCCGGCCGGTGCGGGCCAGGACGAGATGATTCTGGTGTGAGGAGGGCGTCCGCATGAAGCATGTCATTTCAATTCTGCTGGAAAACGAAGCCGGCGCCCTGTCCCGGGTGGCCGGGCTGTTCTCCGCGCGCGGCTACAACATTCAGGCGCTGACCGTGGCGCCCACCGAAGACCCGACCCTGTCGCGCATGACGCTGACCACCATCGGCAACGCGCGGCAGATCGAGCAGATTATCAAGCAGCTCAACAAGCTGATCGATGTGGTCAAGGTGGTGGACCTGACCGAGGGCGCCCACTACACGGTGGAGGTGATGCTGGTCAAGTTGCGTGCCGTGGGGCCGCAGCGGGAGGAGTTCAAGCGGCTGGCCGACATCTTTGATGCGAAGATTGTCGATGTGACGCCGACCACCTACACCCTGCAGCTGCTGGGCGACAGCAGCACGCTGGACCGCCTGCTGGAAAACGTGCATCCCGACTACATTCTGGAGACGGTGCGCTCCGGCGCGGTGGGCGTGCAGCACGGCGACAAGTTTCTACACGTTTGATTGAGAGGAAAGACCATGAGCGAAAGCAAGCAACTGAACATCTATTACGACAAGGACTGCGACCTGTCCATCATCCGCGGCATGAAGGTGGCCGTCATCGGTTTCGGCTCCCAGGGTCACGCCCACGCGCTGAACCTGTCCGACTCCGGTGTGGACGTGGTTGTGGGCCTGCGTGAGGGCTCCGGTTCCTGGCGCAAGGCCGAGCAGGCCGGCCTGACCGTCATGCCCGTGGCCAAGGCGGTGGCTCAGGCGGATCTGGTGATGATCCTGACACCGGACGAGTTCCAGGCGGAGCTGTATAAGAAGGAGATCGAGCCGCACCTGAAAGTGGGCGGCACCCTGGCCTTCGCCCATGGTTTCTCCATCCTCTACAACCAGATCGTGCCGCGCAAGGATCTGGACGTGATCATGATCGCGCCCAAGGCGCCGGGCCACACCGTGCGTTCCGAGTTCGTCAAGGGCGGCGGCATTCCCGACCTGATCGCCGTGCATCAGGACGCCTCCGGCAAGGCCAAGCAGGTGGCGCTGTCCTACGCCTCCGCCATCGGGGGCGGCCGCACCGGCATCATTGAGACCACCTTCAAGGATGAGACCGAAACCGACCTGTTCGGCGAGCAGGCGGTGCTGTGTGGCGGCTGCGTGGAGCTGGTCAAGGCCGGCTTCGAAACGCTGGTGGAGGCGGGCTACCCCGCCGAGATGGCCTACTTCGAGTGTCTGCACGAGCTCAAGCTGATCGTTGATCTGATGTACGAGGGCGGCATCGCCAACATGAACTACTCCATCTCCAACAACGCGGAGTATGGCGAGTATGTCACCGGCCCGAAGGTGATCAACGAGGAGTCCCGCAAGGCCATGCGCGAGGCGCTGAAGAACATTCAGGAAGGCAAGTACGCCAAGCAGTTCATTCTGGAAGGCCAGACCGGCTATCCGGAGATGACCGCCATGCGCCGCATCAATGAAGAGCACGAGATCGAGAAGGTGGGTGCCCGCCTGCGTGCCATGATGCCGTGGATCACCGCCAACAAGATCGTGGACAAGGAAAAGAACTGATCCTTTCCGGTTCCCGAGACAGAAAACCCGGCCGCGCGCCGGGTTTTTTCGTTTGAAGGTCAGGAGCCTTTCAATGCTTCCAGTGCGGCTTGTGGGGCCCGGTCCAGCACGCGCAACAGTGCCTGCGCTGCTCCGGTCGGGCTGCGTTTGCCCTGCTCCCAGTTGCGCACGGTTTCCACGGAAACATGGATGCAACGCGCAAAGGCCTGCTGGCTGAGGCCCAGCTTGTGGCGAACATGACGGGCGTAGCGGGCTGCATCTTCACGTGCGGCCCGCTCGTCTTCTGCCATCTGGCGGGCAATATCGATTTCACTGGTGGCGTCCACCCGCTCGGAATCGATGCGCCCTACGGGCTGATGACCTTCAAGTCTGATGCGAACAGTCTTTCCCATATTTTCGAACCTCCCGTCTGTTGGCTTTGCGGGCTGAGATAATCCGAATGGCCTGACCACGGGGTGTGTAGACCACAACGAACAGGCGTCCTTCGATGCAGCCATACACCCGAAACCGCTGCTCGCCATATTCGTATCGAGCATCCGGTTCTTCTACACGGTTGGGATCAAAGAAGATGCGGGCTGCGTAAAGGAAGTCAAAGCCCCGTTCCCGAAAACAGCGTTCGCTTTTTTCCTCGTCCCACTCGAATTCCATGGAGTGAGTATAGCATGTGTAGGCCTCTGAACCATGTTCATGCATGCAGCCAGTTCAGCCAGCCATGAGTAAGCGTGTATCCGGCACCCACCCAGAAGCCGGCCCAGAGGAGGGAGGCGACAAGGCTGCGCAGCGCGAAGGGCGCCCAGCGGATGCCGCTGATGCCGGCCATGGGAGGGGCGGCGGTGCGGCTGACCGGGTTGAACTTGGCCACCAGCAGCGCCAGCGCCAGATAGCGGTGCAGCTGGTGCTGCAGGGCGTCCACGCTTTCGTCGCGCAGGTGGAGGCGGCGTTGCAGCCAGCTTCTTGCCGGCGTGCCGATCTGCCGGCCGAGCAGGTAGCCGATCTGGTCGGCCAGTGCCGAGCCTGCGGCCGCGCTCAGCCAGACGCCGATGAAGGAGAGCTGACTCTGGTGGGCGCTGTAGCCGAGAAAGGCCAGCAGCGGCTGCACCAGAATGAGCGTGCCGATCACAGGCAGGTTTTCCACCGCCACCACCACGGCCAGTGCCATATAGAAGCTTGAGCCGTGGTGGGCGTTGAGCCAGCCAATCCAGTCGAATTCCAACGGGGTCTCCTCTGATTTTGCCGAGTGCCGGTCTGCCGCGCCGGGCGCGCGCTTGCGGCGGATCAATTATCGCCCCATTTTTGCCGCAAGGCACGGTTGTGGCGTTAAACTCGTAAAAAAATCCGGAGTGCGATGCATGGAGAAGACCGAACACGTCTATCCCTGTCTGGACAGTGAGACGGCGGAGCAGAAGCTCAGTGAGGTCGGCCCCAACGAGATCCGCGAAAGGAGCGTGCCCGGGTGGCTGCGGCTGCTCAGGCGCTTCTGGGGGCCGATTCCGTGGATGATCGAGGTGGCGGCCATGCTCTCCGCGGCGGTGCAGCGCTGGGAGGATTTCACCATCATCATGATTCTGCTGCTGGTCAACGCCATTGTGGATTTCTATCAGGAATCCAAGGCGCTCAGCGCGGTGGCGGCGCTGAAGAAGAAGCTGGCGCGCACGGCCATCGTCTGCCGGGACGGCCAGTGGCAGACGATTCCGGCGCGGGAGCTGGTGCCGGGGGATGTGATCCGTCTGCGCATCGGCGACATTGTGCCGGCGGACGCGAAGCTGCTGGATGGCGACTATCTGCTGGTGGATCAGTCGGCGCTGACGGGGGAATCCCTGCCGGTGCAGAAGCGCGCAGGTGACGAGCTGTATGCCAACAGCGTCATCAAGCAGGGGGAGATGGTGGCGCAGGTGACCGCCACCGGCGCCAACACCTTCTTCGGCAAGACGGTCAAGCTGGTGGCCCGGGCGGAGCGGGAGGCGCGCAGCCACTTCCAGCGCATGGTCATCCGGGTGGGCAACTTCCTCATCGCCATCACGCTGGTGATGGTGGCCATCATCGTGGCGGTGGGGCTGTGGCGGCACGAGTCGCCCATCGAGCTGCTCATCTTCTCGCTGGTGCTGACGGTATCGGCCATTCCGGTGGCCATGCCGGCGGTGCTGACGGTGACCATGGCGGTGGGGGCCATGGCGCTGGCGCGGCGGCAGGCCATCGTCAGCCGGCTGGCGGCCATCGAGGAGCTGGCGGGCATGGACGTGCTCTGCTCCGACAAGACCGGCACTTTGACCCAGAACCGCATGACCCTGGCCGAGCCGTGGCTCTATGGCGAGCACACGGCGGAGGAACTGTTCCTCATGGCGGCGCTGGCCAGCCGACGGGAGAACAACGATCCCATCGAGCAGCCGATTTTTCAATGGCTGGAGCAGAACGGACTGAGCGAGCGGCTGAACGGCGCGCGGGTGGAAAGCTTCATTCCCTTCGACCCGGTCCGCAAGCGCACCGAGGCGAAGGTGGCGCTCGATGGCGAAACCCTCACCGTGGTCAAGGGGGCGCCGCAGGTGGTGCTGGGCCTGTGCGAGCTGCCGCTGGAGAAGCGGGAGCAGGTGCAGGCGGCCATCGATGCGCTGGCTGCAGACGGCTACCGCACGCTGGGCGTGGCGGTGAGGCGGGAGAAGAGCGACCGCTTCGACCTCATCGGCCTGATCCCGCTGTTCGACCCGCCGCGGGAGGATTCCCGCGAGGCGGTGCGGCAGGCCAAGGCGCAGGGGGTGACGGTGAAGATGGTCACCGGCGACAACCTGGCGGTGGCCCGCCACATCGCCCGCATGCTGGACATTGGCGACAACATCCTTGACGTGCGCGAGCTGCGTGGCCAGTCCATGGAGGAATATCTGGTGCTGGCGGAGGTGCTCTCCGAGGCCTTCGTCAAGGTGCTGGGGGCGGCGCGCAGCGAGGAAGAAATCCGGCGTCTGAGCCGCCAGATCGTGGAGACGGTCAAGGATGAGCTGCATCAGCGCCCGCTGCCGAGCGGCTCGGTGCGGCGGCACGAGTCGGAGATCATCCGCCTGATCGAGCAGGCGGACGGCTTCGCGCAGGTGTTCCCTGAGGACAAGTATTTCATCGTCGATGAGCTGCAGAAGGCGGATCACATCGTCGGCATGACCGGCGACGGGGTCAACGACGCCCCGGCGCTGAAGAAGGCCGACTGCGGCATCGCGGTGGAAGGGGCCACCGACGCAGCGCGGGCGGCGGCGGACATCGTGCTCACCCAGCCGGGGCTGAAGGTGATCGTGGAGGCGATCGATGTGGCGCGGGTCACCTTCGAGCGCATGAAGAGCTACACCATCTACCGCATCGCCGAGACGCTGCGCATCATCTTCTTCATGACGCTGGCGATCACCATCTTCCAGTTCTATCCGGTGACGGCGATCATGATCATCCTGCTGGCGCTGCTCAATGACCTGCCGATTCTGATGATCGCCACCGACAACACCCACCACCCGCAGCACCCGGTGCGCTGGGACATGCACGAGATGCTGGTGCTCTCCAGCTGGCTGGGGCTGGCGGGGGTGGTCTCGTCCTTCACGCTGTTCTGGATCGTGATGACCTGGTTCAACCTGCCGCATGAGTTCATCCAGACGCTGTTCTTCACCAAGCTGGTGGTGGCGGGGCACAACACCATCTTCAACACCCGCATCGACACCTGGTTCTTCAGACGGCCCTGGCCTTCGGCCAAGCTGTTCTGGACTTCTCAGGCCACGGCGCTGATCGGTACGGTCATCGCCGTCTATGGCTTCGGGCTGATCACGCCCATCGGCTGGCAGTGGGCGGGCATCATCTGGGCCTACGCGCTGGCGTGGTTTGTGTTCAATGACGCGGTCAAGGTGGCGGTGGTGCGCTACTACCGCCGCAGGAAGGGGGTTGACGTGCTATGAAGTTCATCAAGTGGTTTGCCGAGATCGGCGCGCAGGACGTGCTGGAAGTGGGGGGCAAGAACGCCAATCTGGGGGAGATGTATCGGGCGCTGACACCGCTGGGCGTGCGGGTGCCCAACGGTTTCGCCGTCACCGCGGCGGCCTACCGTCATCTGCTGGACGTGCATGGGGCCTGGGACAGGCTGCATGAACTGCTGGACGACATCGACCCCGATGATGTGGCCCAGCTGCAGCAGCGGGGGCAGGCGGCGCGGGCACTGATCCTGTCGCTGGAGCTGCCGGCAGAGATCCGGGAGGAGATTCTCGCCGGCTATGCGAAACTGCGCGAGGAGTATGGCGACACCCTGTCGCTTGCGGTGCGCAGCTCCGCCACGGCGGAGGACTCGCCCGGCGCCTCCTTCGCCGGCCAGCACGACACCTACCTGAACATTCAGGGCGATGAGGCGCTGCTGGACGCCTACCGACGCTGTCTCGCCTCCCTGTTCACCGACCGGGCCATCCACTACCGCATTGACAAGGGCATCAGCCACTTCACCACCTGGAACGCCGTTACCGTGATGAAGATGGTGCGCTCCGATGTGGGGGCCAGCGGAGTGATGTTCTCGCTGGATACGGAGACCGGCTTTCGTGACGTGGTGTTCATCAATGCCGCTTACGGTCTGGGTGAGAATGTGGTGCAGGGGGCGGTGGATCCCGACACCTTCTATGTGCACAAGCCCACCTTCGAGAAGGGGCATCGGGCGGTGCTCAAGCGTCGGCTGGGGCGCAAGCAGATCAAGATGATCTTCTCCGACACCCTCAATACCGACAACATCGCCGTGGAGTTCACCCGCAATGTGGATACCACCCCGGAGGAGCGCCAGCGCTACGCCCTGACCGATGAGGAGGTGATGGTGCTGGCCGACTACGCCATCAAGGTGGAGCGCCATTATCGGGAGCAGGTCTATGGCCACGACCAGCCCATGGACATGGAGTGGGCCAGGGACGGGCTGGACGGGCAGCTCTACATGGTGCAGGCCCGTCCAGAGACGGTTCACTCCGTGCGCAGAGGCACGGTGCTGACCCGTTACGTGCTGGACGAGACCGGGCCGGTGCGCATCGAAGGGCTGGCGGTGGGCACGAAAATCGCCGCCGGCCCCGTGCGGGTGATCCGGGATGTGAGCGAGCTGGACAGCTTCCGGGATGGCGAAGTGCTGGTGGCCGACATCACCACGCCCGACTGGGAGCCGGTGATGCAGCGGGCCAGCGCCATCGTCACCAACCGGGGCGGGCGCACCTGCCACGCCGCCATCGTGGCGCGGGAGCTGGGCCTGCCCGCAATCGTGGGCACGGGCAACGCCACCGAAGTGCTGCGCAATGGCGAAGAGGTGACCGTCTCCTGCGCCGAGGGCGAGGTGGGCCGCGTCTATGCCGGCCGGCTCAAATGGCATGTGGAAAAGACCGATCTCAGCCAGCTCCCCCGTCCGAAGACGGAGCTGATGCTTAACGTGGGCAATCCCGATCTGGCCTTCTCGCTGGCGGCATTGCCCGCCGACGGTGTCGGCCTTGCGCGCATGGAGTTTGTCATCAACAACGCCATCAAGGCGCATCCCAGGGCGCTGCTGGAAATGGACCGGCTGGATGCGGACATCCGCGCCCGGATCGAGCAGCTTCTGGTGCCTTTTGATGGGGATGCCGAGCGCTTTTTCATCACCACCCTGTCGGAGGGCATCGCCACCATCGCCGCCGCCGTATGGCCCAGGCCCTGCGTGGTGCGCACTTCCGATTTCAAGTCCAACGAATACGCCCAGTTGATCGGCGGAGACGTTTTTGAGCCGCAGGAGGCCAACCCCATGCTCGGCTTCCGCGGCGCCGCCCGCTATGTGGATCCGGACTACCGGTCCGCCTTCGCACTGGAGTGCGCCGCCATCAGGCGGGCGCGGGAGGTGATCGGCATGGACAACATCATCCCCATGATTCCCTTCTGCCGCACGGTGAAGGAGGCGGAGCAGGTGGTCGAGGTGCTGGCGGAAAATGGGTTGAAGCGGGGTGAGAACGGCCTTCAGATCTACATGATGTGCGAGATTCCCAACAACGTCATTCAGGCCGATGCCTTCGCCCGCCATTTCGATGGCTTCAGCATCGGTTCCAACGACCTGACCCAGCTCACCCTGGGCGTGGATCGGGATTCCGACAGGGTGGCGCGGGACTATGACGAACGTGATCCCGGCGTGCTGGAGATGATCCGTCTGGCCATCGAGGGCTGCCGCCGCAACGGCATCCATTCCAGCCTGTGCGGACAGGCCCCGTCCGACTATCCGGAAGTGGCGGAGTTTCTGGTGCGCCATGGCGTTGACGCCATCAGCCTCAACCCGGATGCCTTTCTGCTCACCTGGCAGCGAGTGGTCGAGGTGGAAAGGGCGCTGGCGGCACAGGCCTGACCGTCCTCCGGCGGCATCAGGTCGATGCCTCTTTGGGGCGGCTGGCAGGCGGGCGACCCGCCGCCGTGGGCGCTGTCAGGCCGCAAACCACGGGGTCTCCCCTGATTTTGCCCGACGCCGTGTCACCGCGCTGCCAGCGCGCCGCAAAAATGCCTGCAAAAGTTGCTTCCATGCCGGAAAGGGGCCGTCAGAACGGGGTCTCCCCCGATTTTGCAGGCTGCCCGTGTCGCCCCGCTGCGGAAAACCACCGTCATGCCGCCTCTGAAGGTTTTTTCGCCCGGAAAAGGTATGGGCAACGGGGTCTCCCCTCATTTTGGCAAGTGTCCTGCCACCGCACCGGGAAAAAATCCGCAGAAGTGGACTGTTCACGCCGGATAAGCCGGTCTGCAACGGGGTCTCCCCCATTTTTGCCGAATGCCGTCCGACCGCGCCTCGCGCGTGCCGGAAAAAACGCTGCTGGGAGGCGTTTCAACCGGTCTTGCGCACCAGCATGGCCGCCAGCAGGATGAAGGTGCCGGAGCAGAGCAGCACCATCTCCATGCCGCCCGCCTGATAGAGCGCGCCGGAGAGCACCGTACCCAGCAGCCGCCCGCCGGCATTGGCCATGTAGTAGAAGCCCACATCCCTGGAAACCCCATCCTCCGTGGCCATGGCCACCACCAGATAGGAGTGCACGGCGGAGTTGAGGGCGAACAGCACGCCGAACAGCGCCAGACCGATCAGCAGCGTGGCGGTGGGAGAGAGCGGAAACAGCGCCGCCATGGCGAAGGGCACGGCGGCGAGTACGAAGGCCAGCAGACTGGCGGTGCCCGCCGTGGGGTGGGGGGTCAGCCGGGCGGTCAGCCGGGGGCTGATGCCCTGAATGAAACCGTAGCCGATGACCCAGGTGGCGAGAAAGCCGCCGCTCTCAACAAACGACCAGCCGAGCACGCCTTCCAGATAGACCGGCAGCGCCACTACGAACCATACATCCCGCGCCGAAAACAGAAAGAAGCGCGCCGCAGACAGCCAGTTGAGCGCGGCGGACTTGGAAAAAATCTCGCGGAACCGGCTTTTGGCCTTTGCCTTGCCCAGATCGGTCCTGAGCCAGATGAGCGAGCCGGTCAGCACCACCGCCAGCATGGCAGAAAGCAGCATCAGTGCCGGGCGGAAGCCGATCCACTCCAGCAGCGCCGCACCTACGAAGAAGCCCACGCCTTTCAGGGCATTCTTGGAGCCGGTCAATGCCGCCACCCAGCGATAGAGCTGGCCGGAGGCATCATCCGCCAGCAGCTTGACGCTGGATTTGGCCGACATCTTGTTGAGATCCTTGGCGATGCCGGAGAGCATCTGGGCGAACATCACCCAGGCCACGGACAGATACTGATCGGGCACGGTCAGCATCATCAGCGCCACGATCTGCAACGCCAGTCCCATGTTCATGGTGCGGTTGAGGCCATGGCGCGCCCCCAGCCAGCCGCCGACGAGGTTGGTGAACACGCCGGCCAGCTCGTAGAGGATGAACAGAGTGGCGATGGCGAACGGCGAATAGCCCAGCTGGTAGAAGTAGAACAGCACCAGCATGCGGATGGCGCCGTCGGTGATGGTGAAGGCCCAGTAGTTGCCGGTGATGAGGGCGTACTGCTTCAGCCGGGGCGACATGGCGTGCTCCTCAGCGCGCGGCGGCCCGGTTGAGCCGGCCCACCTTGCGCGCCAGCACCGGCGGCGGCAGAAGCCGCCTGATGGCCGCATGAATCTTCATGATGCATCTGCCTTTATTCGTTTATGCGGATAAGGGAACTCTATAAGCATGATGTATGGTGAAGCATGAACATTTTGTGACAGGGCGTCCCGGGCCGTGAGTGATGCGGGGAGACGGACGCTGATGGCACCGTCGCTCTGGGGGGTCTAACGGCTTTTGCCGGGCACCGGGCAGGAACGCCTGTGCGGGCGGATGAGGGCGGTGGCAGAGGTCGTGCCGGTCAGCCCGTGCAGCCGCCCTTGCTGCACAGTGCCTGATTCAGCGCGGCGTCATCCCTCCTGAGCTGATCATCCGTCGCCTTCAGCTGGCGCACCGCTTCCAGCGCCTGCCGCTGCCAGTCGGAGAGGTCTGGATTGAGGCGGTAGTGCATCCAGGTGCCCTGGCGTTCCGCCAGCACCAGACCGCCATTGCGCAGCAGCGACAGATGGCGTGACACCGTGCTCTGGGGCAGTCCCAGCACGCTCACCAGATCGCACACGCAGTGGCTTTCGCCATCCATCAGCAGGGCGACCAGCCGCAGCCGCACCGGCTCGCTCAGCAGTTTGAAGAACCCGCTTGCCTGTTCCATCATTTTGTCTTTTCCCGGAAACGGTGTGTCCATATTGTGTCATACCGGATTTGTTCTTGCATATATCCGCATATCCGAATAAAGTAATGTCATACCTTGTCATCACGGAGGACGCTGATCCATGTTTCAGGCACTGGGCGACTGGGTCGCCTACTCGCTGCTGGGACTGAGTCCGGAGAGTCATCTGGGCCAGGCGGTGCAGTTCTTCGTCATGGACACCGCCAAGATTTTCTTCCTGCTGGTGGTGATCATCTACGTGATGGGGCTGCTGCGGGCCATGGTGTCACCGGAGCGGGTACGCGAGTATCTGCGCGGCAAGCCGGTGTGGCTGCAGCGTGCGCTGGCCATCACGCTGGGGGCGATCACCCCCTTCTGTTCCTGTTCCTCCATTCCGCTGTTCATCGGCTTCGTAGAGGCGGGCATTCCGCTGGGAGTCACCTTCTCGTTTCTGATCGCCAGCCCCATGATCAACGAGGTGGCGGTGGTGCTGCTGGCCACCATCGTCGGCTGGAAGATCGCCGTCCTCTATGTCATCGCCGGCATGGTGGTGGCCTGGTTCGGCGGCATCATCCTGCAGAAGATGAAGCCGGAGCGCTGGGTGGAAGAGTATGTGTGGAAGATCCACATGGGCGAAACCCCGGCCATCGAGCAGGACACCTCGCTGGCGGGCCGCCACCGCTTCGCCATGCAGGAGGTGAAGGAGATCGTCGGACGCATCTGGAAATGGGTGCTGGCTGGCGTGGCGCTGGGGGCGCTGTTCCACGGCTTCGTGCCCCAGAGCTGGGTGAGCGAACACCTCTCCGGCGGCGACTGGTGGTCGGTGCCGGCGGTGGTCATCCTCGGCGTGCCGCTCTATTCCAACGCCACCGGTGTGGTGCCGGTGGTGGAGGCCTTGCTCAGCAAGGGCGTGCCGCTGGGCACCACGCTTGCGCTGATGATGAGCATCGCCGCGCTCTCCCTGCCGGAGATGCTCATTCTGCGCAAGGTGATCAAACTGCCGCTGATCGCCCGGTTCGTCGCCGTGCTGGCGGTCAGCTTCATTGTGGTGGGCTATCTGTTCAACTTTCTGGAGCATCTGATATGACTCAACAACCGCAACTGCACAAAAACATTCAGAACCTGGTGGCGCTGGGCGCCGCCATCGCCAGCAAGTGCCTCAAACAGGCGTGGCTGCTGGAGCAGGAACTGCTCAAGGCAGGCGTGCCGCAGCATCAGATCGACCAGGCGGTGGAGATCGCCGCGGCCATGCGCGATCAGGCCCATGCCAATACCGTCGCCCTGTTCAGAGCCGGGCCGCAGGCGCTGATCGACGGCATCAGCCAGCTGGAGATCGACAAATCCGCCCCCTGTGACTGCGAAGGAGATAGCTGCTGTACCCCGGCGGACAACGCGGACGAGGGTTGCTGCGAGAGTGAAAGCAGCAGCTGCTGTGGCGAAGAGCGTGTGGAGTCGTCCGGCTGCTGTGGTGAGGACAGCGCGGAATCGTCCGGTTGTTGTGGCGGTGATGACGATGTGACCACACCAAAAGGATGCTGTGGCTGATCTTTGTAGAGGGCGAACAGAGCGGCGATGCGATTTGTGGAGCCATCCTGGTGGTTGTTGGCATCAGGGCCGGAAGTGCGCGGCGCATGTCTGACCGCAGGGAGTTTGCGCCGCGCCCGGCCCGGCCTTACAACCACTTGATGGCGGAACCCATGAGCGAGCTGGTCTGTCCGCCCGACAGGGGGTACAAATCGCTACGCAGGCTTATCAGTCACAGCAAGTCAGAATTTTGTAAAAAGGAGAAAACCATGAAAGAAATCAAAGTCCTCGGTTCCGGCTGCGCCAACTGCCAGACCACCGCCAGGCTGATTGAAGAGGTGGCCAGAGAACTGGGCGTGGAGGTCAACATCGAAAAGGTGGAAGACATCGCCCAGATCATGAGCTATGGCGTCATGTCCACCCCGGGTGTGGTGATTGACGGCAAGGTGGTGCACGCCGGTGGCGTGCCCGGCCGTGACCAGATTGCGGGCTGGCTCAAGTGAGCCACTGCGCCCTGCCGGTTCAGGGGGAGATCATCAACGACCACCGTTCGGACTGGCCGCTGATCGAGCTGACCCTCTACGGCAGCCGCAACGAGACGGCCAAACTGGCCAAACGGGTCAACTGCGCCCTGCGCACGTTGCCGTTGCGGGCGCGGCTGCACTATGTGCGCGACCCGCTGGCCTGGGCGGAGGCGGGCATCGGGCGGCTGCCGGCGCTGGCCGCGCCCGGCTGGCGGCACGAGGGCTGGCTGAGCACGGAGGAGATCGCCCGCGCGCTGGCGGCGCTGACAGATGGCAAGGAGGGAGAAGGAGCATGAAACGGACGGTTCTTCTGGCGGGAATGCTGCTGAGCGCGGCAAACGGCTGGGCCGGTCGTGGCTCGAACTGATCCTGTGGACTTTGCCCAAGTGGGGCTGGAGGAGGGCATGGGGCTGCGCGAGGCGCTGCTCAAGGCGGTGGACCTGCGCACCCGGCCCATCCTCATGACCGCCACCGCGGCGGGCGTGGGCATGATCCCCATCGCGCTGGAGTGGGCGGTGGGCATCGAGCGCCTGTCACCGCTGGCGGTGGTGGCCATCGGTGGCCTGATTACCGGCACCTTCCTCACGCTGGTGGTGGTACCCGTGTTCTTCCACCTGCTGGAGAGTGCCAGGCACCGCATTTATGCAAAATATTGATGCAAATCAGTCAAAAAGTGATTAAAAGGGGCTCCGCGCCCCTTTTTTCATGGGAATTTCACACGGCGAAAAATTGCCGCTGTGCAAAAATAGGGGAGACCCCATGAACAAGACAAAGAACAGCACACACAAGGAGAACGCTTATGGTCAGTCTGGTGACGCCCGTCTGTGAGTTTGACAAACCTGCGCCGGATTTCGCTCTGCCGGGCGTGGACGGCGAGATCTGGACGCTGGAGAAGGCCCGCGGCGAAAACGGGCTGCTGGTGATGTTCATCTGCAACCACTGTCCCTACGTGAAGGCCATCCTGCCGCGGCTGGTGCGGGATGCCCGTCAGCTGCGGGACGAGCATGGCATCAACAGCATCGCCATCATGTCCAATGATCCCACGCAGTATGTGGAGGACTCCTTCGACAACATGAAGAAGGTGGCGCGGGAATGGGACTTCCCCTTTCCCTATGTGTATGACGAGACGCAGGAAGTGGCCCGCGCGTTCGGCGCCGTGTGCACGCCCGACTTCTTCGGCTACAACCGGGACCTCAAACTGCAATACCGTGGCCGGCTGGACGCCTCCCGCAAGGAGCCGGCGCCGGAAGACGCCCGGCGTGAGCTGTTCGAGGCCATGGTGCAGGTGGCCGAGACGGGGCGCGGCCCCGAAGACCAGATTCCCTCCATGGGCTGCTCCATCAAGTGGCGCGATTGACAGGGAAAACCTCATTCCTGGCACAGGAATTGCTGATCGTCTGATGTCAAGTCAGCCTGAAGAGGAGTGTTCATGGCACGTCAGACCATCACGCCCACGGGGCGGGAGAAGCCGTTTACCGGTGAGCGCATGATCGTCTCCAAGACCGATCTGCGCGGCACCATCACCTATGTCAACCGTGCCTTCATGGAGGTGTCGGAGTTTCCCTACACCGAGCTGCTCGGCCGGCCCCACAACGTCATCCGTCATCCGGACATGCCGCGCACGGCCTTCCGCCACCTGTGGAAGACCCTCCAGAGCGGCGAGGAGTGGTTCGGCATGGTCAAGAACATCACCGCCAGCGGCGACCACTACTGGGTGTTTGCCAATGTCACCACCGACTACCGTGACGGTCAGGCCATCGGCTACTACTCCATCCGCCGCCCGCTGCCGGAGCCGCTCAAGCAGCTGGCGGGCGAACTCTATGCCGAGCTGCGCCGCATCGAGGCCGGCGAGGGCATGGACGCGGCGGAAAAGTGGCTCATGGAGCAGGTGGAGGCGGCAGGATTTGCCTCCTACCGGGACTTCATGCTGCAGACCTATCTCAGGCACGCCGGGCAGGCAGGAGGTGAGGCATGATGAAGCCGGAACGTCTGTTTTCCCGTGGGCACCTGAGCGCCGGCGCGCTCAAGATGTGGGATCAGGGCATGCTGCATACCGCCATTTCATTCGTGGTGGTATGGGCCATCGCCATCGCCTACGGTTTCACACACGGGCTGGACCCCCTCGGCTGGGTGCTGTGGGCGCTGGCGCTGGGCATGGTCGTCAAGGCGCTCTGGTCACTGCGCTTCATCAAGCGCAGCGTCAACCTCATCAGCGAGATCGACAAGGTGATCAACGCCGCGCTCAGGGGCAACACCAGTCAGCGCATCACCGCCAACACCCGCTGCATGGGTGAGCTGGGCACGCTGGCGTGGGACATCAACGACTTCCTCGACATCGTCGAGTCCTATCTCAAGGAGGTCAACACCTGCTTCAGCGCGGCGGCACGGGAGGACTTCGACCGCGTGCCTATTGGAAAGGGCTATCCGGGCAACTGGCGCCGCACCCTGCGTGACATCCGCACCGCACTGGAAGCCATGGAGCAGGCGGCCAGCTTCTCCCGCAGGAACCGCCTGCTCAGCGAGCTGCATCATCTCAACACCAGCCGGCTGATTCCCAATCTGTTCAAGAACCAGCAGTCGGTTACCACCGTCAAGGACAAGCTGGAGGATGCCCTGCAACTGTCCGAGCAGAACCGCCAGGTGGCGGTGGACAGCGAAGCCCAGCTGCAGCAGCTGGCGCGCACCATTCAGGAGTTCGCCGAGCAGATGGACGAGATGGGCCAGTCCGCCGGGGTGCTGGACGAGGCCAGTCGCGAGATCGGTGACACCGTGGACATCATCAGCGACATCGCCGAGCAGACCAACCTGCTGGCACTCAACGCCGCCATCGAGGCGGCGCGGGCCGGCGAGCACGGCCGGGGCTTCGCCGTCGTGGCCGACGAGGTGCGCGCGCTGGCGAGCCGCACCGGTCAGGCCACCGAGCAGATCAGCACCCTCATTGGAGATCTTCAGCAGCGTATCGGTGCCATGGTGACCACCACCCAGGGCATGCAGGAGGACACCCAGCAGGTGCACGAGGCCATGATGCGCTTCAGCCAGCTGTTCGAGGAGGTGGCGCGCAAGTCCGAGCAGATGCTGCGTGCTCTGCGCGAGAGCGAGGATTGGCTGTTCGGCACGCTGGTCAAGGTGGATCACATTCTCTACATGCAGCGCGGCTACATTGCCGTGGAGCGTGCCGGCGAAGGCGAGGAGGCGCAGGCGGTCGCGGTGGATCACCACAACTGCCGGCTGGGCAAATGGTATTACGAAGGCCACGGTTACGAGGCCTTCCACGAGCTCAACGCCTACCGCGAACTGGAGAAGTGGCATGCACAGGTGCATCAGGGTGTGCACAGAGCGCTTGCGCTTTCCAAGGAGGACTGGATGCACGATGAGACGGTGCTCAACGGCATTGTCGAGGCCATGAAGCAGGCCGAAGAGGGCAGCGAAAAAGTGATCGAGCTGATCGACCGCATGATGTGCGAGAAGCACGGTTGCTGAAAGTTGTTGATTTTCAAAGGATGATGGCTAAAATGCGCCCCTTTCTCGTGAAAGGGGCTTTTTGCTTATGAGCGCGCAGTCACCCAAAGTCGGCATCATCATGGGCTCGAAATCCGACTGGCCCACCATGCGGCACGCGGCGGCCATGCTGGACGAGTTGGGCGTGCCCTACGAGGTGCGCGTGGTTTCCGCCCACCGCACGCCGGATCTGATGTTTCAGTACGCCGAGCAGGCCGAAGGCCGTGGCCTGAAGGTGATCATCGCCGGCGCCGGCGGCGCGGCGCATCTGCCGGGCATGGTGGCGGCCAAGACGCTGGTGCCGGTGCTGGGCGTGCCGGTCAAATCCCGCGCGCTCAACGGGCAGGACTCTCTGCTGTCCATCGTGCAGATGCCCGGCGGGGTGCCGGTGGGCACCCTGGCCATCGGCGAGGCGGGCGCCAAGAACGCGGGCATTCTCGCCGCCCAGATCGTCGCCAATGAGGATCCCCGGGTGCGCGAAGCGCTGCGTGCCTGGCGTCAGGCCCAGACGGACGCGGTGCTGGCCCATCCCGACCCGCGCGAGGACTGATCGTTCATCCAGCCCGTTTCCACGGAAAACCGCAGGTAAAATGACCTGCGGTTTTTTCGTTTCAGGAGCACCCATGACGCCCATTACCCGCAATATCGGCATTCTCGGTGCCGGCCAGCTGGGCCGCATGCTCGCCATGGCCGGCTATCCGCTGGGGCAGAAGTTCGGTTTCTACGGCTTCTCGAAGGACGAACCCTCCGCCATGCTGGGGCACATGTTCACCCATGACGATGAGGTGGACGCTCTGGAGCAACTGATCAACTGGGCCGATGTGGTCACCTACGAGAGCGAGAACACCGATCCTGCCGTGGTGGACGCCATCGAAGCCGCTGGCGTACCGGTGCTGCCCGGGCGGGACGCCCTCTACTACAGCCAGCACCGCGGGCGGGAAAAGACGCTGTTCCGCGAGCTGGGCATTCCCACGGCGCCTTTCCGCGTGGTCGACAGCGAGGCGGCGCTGGCGCAGGCGGTGAGGGAAATCGGGCTGCCGGCCATTGCCAAGACCACCACCGGCGGCTATGACGGCAAGGGACAGTATCGCCTGAAGACGGCGGTGGAGGTGCCGGAGGCGTGGCGGACATTGGGCGGACGGGAGCTGATCGTGGAGGGGTTCGTGCCCTTCGAGCGGGAGCTGTCCATGCTGGCCGCCCGTGGACGGGATGGGCAGATGGTGTTCTGGCCCTTGGTGGAGAATGTGCATCATGAGGGCATTCTGCGGCTGACCCGCGCGCCGGCGGAAGATGTGGATCCCGACACGGAACAGGCGGCGCAGGGCTACCTGCGCAGGCTGATGGAACGGCTCGACTATGTGGGCGTGCTGGCGCTGGAGCTGTTCGACACCGCCGACGGACTGGTGGCCAACGAGATGGCGCCCCGGGTGCACAATTCCGGCCACTGGAGCATCGAGGGGGCCGACACCAGCCAGTTCGAGAACCATGTGCGCGCGCTGGTCGGTCTTCCGCTGGGCAGCACGCGTCCCGTCAGCCCGTGGTGCGCCATGATCAACATCATCGGCGAGACCGGCCCGGTTGAGGAGGCGCTGCGTCTGCCCGGCGTGCATGTGCACCTGTATGACAAGGCCGAGCGTCCGGGCCGCAAGCTGGGGCACATCAATGTGGTGGCAGGCAGCCGCCATGAGCTGGAGGCGCGCCTGCAGGTGCTGGCCCCTTTCTTGCCATAGAAACGCACAGCGTTGATAATGCCAATGAATTCGATAGGAGTTCTGCGGCATGAAGCGACGCACGCTGTTGAAAGGACTGGCCGCGCTCGGCGCGGCTCCACTTGCCGGCTGCGACCGCTTCGGCAGTGAGCCGCTGACAGTCAGTGTCAACGCCTGGATCGGCTATGCGCCGCTGGTGTATGCCGACTCGCGCGGCTGGCTGGCGCCGTTGAACGTCCGTCTGTTCACCACCGTTTCCCTCGGCGAATCCCTCACCCTGTTCGAAACCGGCACCGCCATGGCCTTCAGCGCCACCCAGTATGAGTTTCATCTGGCGCGGCGGGATGTGCCGGATCTGGTGCCCGCCATACTGTTGGATCGCTCCAACGGTGGCGATGGCGTGGTGGGCAACCGCACCTTGGCGCAGCTGCAACGGGATACCGGACCCATCGACGTCTTTCTCGAGGCCGACAGCGTCAACCGCGAGGTGCTGGATCAGTTCGTGCGTCAGCACGGCCTGACGAACAGGAAGCTGGTGCTGCACGATCAGGATCAGATGCGCAATACGGAGCTGGATCCGGCGCGTCCGGCGCCGACGCTGGTGGTGACCTACAGCCCCTACATGGAGCAGATGGTCAGGAAAGGCTTCCGCCTGCTGGCCAGCACCCGGGACCTCTCCCTGCTGGTGGTCGATGGGCTGTTCGTGCGTCGCCCGCTGCTGCAGGCGCGGCTTGAACAGTTCCGCCGTCTCAAGCAGGTGGTGGACCGGGCCATCGACGACTTCCGCGCCCGGCCGGAGACGGTCTTCCCTCATGTGCGCGAATTCCTTGCCATCAAGAACGTGGCCGAACTGAAGACGGCCATGGCGGGCATCGAGTGGATCAACCATCCGCCCTCCGATCTGCTCCAGCGCATCGCTGCGGTGGGAATTCCTGTGGAGACGGTGCTGCCATGAGTCGTGCGCCCGCCCGTCCCGTGCCATTGCGACGGCTGGTGCTGCAGCTGGGCCTGCTGCTGGTGACCGTTCTTCTGGTGCTGGGCGGCGGATTTGCCTTTTTCACCTATCAGGAGGTGCTTGAGAAGGCCAGCCACGAAATCCAGAGCGCCCATACCCAGCTGGTGTTCGATCTGCGCCGCAACCTTTCCCGGAAGGATCGTCGCAGCCTGACCAGTCTGCTTCAGCAGTATGTCTACAGCCATCCGGTCTTCAGACGCATTGATCTCGTGATGGATGACGAGCGGGGCCGTCGGCTGATCGCCAGCAGCCGGCTCAATGCGACCACACTCCGCACGCTCACGCACTGCAGGCCTCTGGCCCGGCCGCCGGCGCTGGACTTTTCTACCGAATGTCTCGTTGGGCGGCTGCGCATCTTCGATGCCCATGAAAATCGCATGAGGCCACTTACGGTTGCCTATACCGTCAACCGACAGCATCTGCTCAATCACTTTCTGCCCTATCTGACCTTTGTGACGCTGGAGCTGCTGTTCGCGCTGGCATTCATCTGGTGGCTGCTGCGCAGGGTGCGTCAGACGCTGCAGCGTCCCATGGAAAAGCTGGCAAAAGTGGTGGAGCAGACCCACAGCGAGTTCCAGTTGCCCGCCCAGCTGCCGGTGGAGGAGCTGGCCCGCCTGAGCGAGCGCTTTGCCGAATATCACCGTCGACAGAGGGAGATGCACGACGAGCTCTACCGTCTGGCCATGGAGGACAGCCTCACCGGCGTGCTCAACCGGCGCGGCATCGTCGAAGAGCTGGACCGGCTGGTGGCCAGCTGTCCCCACAGTGATCAGGTGGTGGTCATGCTGGTGGACATTGACAACTTCAAGACCATCAACGAGTTGTATGGCCATGCCGCGGGAGATGAGTTGCTGCGCCATCTGGCCCGTGCCTGCCGGTCGCAGCGCAGTAGTGCCCGGCTGGGGCGGCTGGGCGGTGATGAGTTCCTGCTGGTGTGGTGTCAGTCGAAAAGCGAACCGGTCAATCCCAGGCTGCCCCGACTCAAGGTGACGCTGCCGGAGGCGGGCGAGATCGAGGCCAGTTGCAGCGCCGGTGTGGCCTGCTGGCCGGATCATGGCCAGAACGTGGACGAACTGCTGCAGGCGGTGGATGTGGCCCTGCTGGAGTGCAAGCGGCAGGGCGGCGGACATGTGCGCTGGTTCGACAAGGCGATGCAGGCGCGCATGCTGCGCGAGGCGCAGCTGCGCATGGACATGCACCGGGCGCTGGAGGAGGGCTGGTTCCATCTGGTCTATCAGCCACAGGTGGAGACACGGGAGGGGCGCATCGTCGCCTTCGAGGCGCTGGCGCGGCTGGAGCATCCGGAATTCGGGCCCGTCTCGCCGGCGGAGTTCATTCCCCTGGTGGAGAACTCCGCGCATGCCCGCGCCTTCGGCGAGTGGGTGGTGGACACGGCGTTGCGCTTTCTCGCCGGGCTGAAGGATAACGGGCGAGTGTGCATCTCCCTCAATATCCACAGGCAGATGCTGGAGCCGGCATTCATCGGCATGATCGCCTCGCGCTGCGAGGCACTGGGGCTGTCACCCTCACAGGTGATTCTGGAGCTGCTGGAGCGGGATGCGCTCATCACCCATCTGGGAGAGCACGCCGAGCTGCTGGCCGAAATCGAGCGCCACGGCATGCATCTGGCCATCGACGATTTCGGCACAGGCTATTCGGCGCTGGGCTATCTGGACCGCCTGCCGGTGGACGAGCTGAAGGTGGACCGCAGTTTCGTGCTGGCGCTCAACGAGCAGGGTGACGCGCCCCTGCTGCGCGTGGTTCGCCAGTTGGCCGAGACGCTGGAGATGGAGGCGGTGGTGGAGGGCGTGGAAAGCGCTCTGCAACTCCAGCGCCTGCGTCAGATGGGCTACAGCCGCTTTCAGGGCTTCCTGTTCAGCCGCCCGCTGCCGGAGAATGAGGCGCGCGCGCTTTTCGAGTCCTCGCCGGCACCGTTCGCTTCCCTGCTCTGAACGGGGCTTTCCTTTGCCTGCCCGGAAGTCCACCCGTATAATCAGGCGTTATTTCTCACCGGATATCACGCATGCGCGCGCTGCTTGTTCTGTCTCTCTTGCTGCTTGTCGTGCCCGTTCGCGCCGAGCCGCCATTGCTGGCGGCTTCGGCGGCCAACTTCGCCGACACCCTGCGGGATCTGGCCGCCCTCTACCGGCAGCGCGGTGGGGCAGAAGTCAGGGTTGTCACCGGCTCCACCGGCCGACTGTTCCACCAGCTGGCTCATGGGGCGCCCTATGGACTCTTTTTCGCCGCCGATGTGGCGCGACCGGACAAGCTGCACCGCATGGGACGGGCCGGGGTGCCGCAGGTCTATGCCCTGGGTCGGCTGGTGCTGTGGTCGCCCAGCGGCGAGCCACTGGCTCGGCTCCGCAGGGGGGATTTCCGTCATCTGGCCATGGCCAATCCGCGCACCGCACCCTATGGTCTGGCGGCCCGGCAGACACTGAAAAAGCTGGGGCTGTGGCCGCGCTACGCCGCCCGCACCGTGCGGGGCGAAAATGTTGGGCAGGCGTTCGAGTATGTGCGCAGCGGCAATGCCGAGCTGGGGTTCGTGGCCCTGAGTCAGGCGGTGCGGGCACGCCTGCCGGCGGCGCAGCTGTGGCAGGTGCCGGCGGATCATCACGCGCCACTGGCGCAGGCGGCGGTGGTCACCGCCCGTGACCCGGCGCAGCGTGAGCGGGCGCGCGCCTTTCTCGACTTTGTGCTGCACGATCCGGCGGCACGGACGCTGATCCGCCGCCATGGCTATGACCTGCCGGAGGAGAGCGGATGATGGAAGAAAGGGTGGCGCTGTTCGGTGGGCTGATGGCGCTGATCATGCTGCTCAATCTGCTGCTGGGCGTGATCAGCGTGGTGTGGGTCTGGCGGTATCGGTCGCTTTCCCGCCTGCTGGCGCAGCGGCCGCCGGAGCACCCGCGGCAGGGGCGCTGGGCGCTGTGGCTCATGGTGCCGGCCATCAGTGCGGCGGCCTTTTCCATGTTCCTGCTGGGGCCGGTGGGACTGGTGCTGCTGCTGGTGCTCGTCGTGATGTGGATCGTGCTGGTGATACGCAGGCCGTGGCATGCGCTGGCGCTGGGCGGGCCTGACGGGCGCTCGCAGCTGATGGTCATGCTGGTCGCCGGACTGGTGGGTGGCATGCTGATCGACTGGCTGCGCGTGGCCGTTCCGGGCGATCTGCCGCAGGCGGCGCTGGTGGGGCTGTTTCTGCTGGGCGTGGCGCTGCTGGTGATCCAGCGCGGCATTCTGCTGGGCGCGCAGGTGATGCTGTGGGCGTGCATGCTGGGCACCCGTGGCAGCTATGCGGCACGGGCGCTGGTGCTGACGCTGTTCACCGGCTATTTCGGTCTGTTCTACACCCTGTGGCGCGCCGGGCGCGAATGCACGAGAGAGAACGGAGATGACTGACCCGCTGGCGCAGGTGGACTGGACGAGCCTGTGGCTGACCTTCCGCGTGGCGGGATGGACGACGGCGATTCTGCTGCTGCTGGGCACGCCGCTGGCGCTGTGGCTCGCCTTCTCGCACAGCCGCTGGCGCCCTGTGTGGGAAGCGCTGGTGGCGCTGCCGCTGGTGCTGCCGCCGACGGTGCTGGGGTTCTACCTGCTGATCGCCATGGCGCCGGACAGCCCGGTGGGGCGGCTGTATGCCGCGCTGTTTCCCGACCGCACGTTGCCATTCAGCTTCACCGGCGTGGTGGTGGCCTCGGTGTTCTATTCGCTGCCGTTCATGGTGCATCCGCTCATGCAGGCGTTCGAACAGGTGGGGCGCGCGCCGCTGGAGTTGGCCGCCACGCTCGGCGCGCCCCGCTGGGCCCGGTGGTGGCATGTGCTGTTTCCGCTGGCACGGCGGGGCTTCTGGGTGGCCATCACGCTCACCTTCGCCCATACGGTGGGCGAGTTCGGCGTCATTCTCATGGTGGGCGGCAATATCCCGGGCGTGACGCAGGTGGCCTCCATCGCCGTCTATGACGAGGTGGAGAGCATGAACTATCCGGCGGCTCATGCGCTTTCCGCCGTGCTGCTGGTCTTCTCCTTCGCCACCCTGTGGCTGGTCTACTGGCTCAACCGCCGGCAGGTGGCCCATGGCTGAGCTGCACCTGTCCGGCTGCATCGAAGCGCCGGGGCGCACCCTTGCGCTGCCGGAACCGTTTGCCCTGCCCGGTGAGGGCGTGACCGTGCTGTTCGGCCCTTCCGGCGCCGGCAAGTCCACGCTTGTCGCCGCCCTGACCGGCCTGCTGCCGGCGCCGACGCTGACCGTGCGCCATGGCGATGCGCTCTGGCAGGCGCCGGGGCATCGCCCGCTGCCGCCCGAGGCGCGCCATGTGGGGCTGGTGCAGCAGCAGGACCCGCTTTTTGCCCACATGACGGTGGCGGATAACCTGCGCTTTCCGCTGCGCTTTACCCGCCGGCGCCGCTTCACATTCGATCAGGTGGTGGAGGCGCTGGGGCTGGTGCCGTGGCTGAACCGCCGTCCGGATCAGCTTTCCGGCGGACAGCGCCAGCGGGTGGCGCTGGGTCGGGCGCTGCTGCGTCAGCCCGACTGGCTGATGCTGGACGAGCCCTTCAGCGCGCTGGACCGGGACAGCCGCAGGGCGCTGGTGCGGTTGCTGCAGCGCAACCTGCCCCGCTGGCAGGTGCCGCTGCTGCTGGTGACCCACGCGCTGGACGAGGTGGAACGGCTGGCGGATCGGGTGGTGTTCGTGGGCGACGGGCAGGTGCGACCGCCGGTGCCCATCACGGCGGCGGTGGCCTCGCCGGAGAGCCCGCTGTTTCAGGCCCATGCACCGGTGTCCCTGCTGTTCGGCACGGTGGTTACGCCACAGGATGAGCGGGGGCTGGGACAGGTGGCGGTGGGGGCGCGCATGCTGACCACCGCGCCGCTGGAGGGCTTCGAGACGGGTGAGCCGGTACGGCTGCGCATTCCCGCCGCGCAGATTCTGCTGGCGAAGCAGCGGCTGGACGAGGTTTCCGCGCTCAATCAGCTGGCGTTGCCCA